>CAZCCB010000005.1:17907-36628 GCA_964497155.1 uncultured Nitrososphaerota archaeon
CCTTTAAATAGAAAGTCGAGGTCAAATGAAATACATGAAATTAAATTTTCAAGTGGAGCTAGACTATTTAAGGTTGATAGAATATTCCAAAATTTATCTTCATTATAATTTGATTTGCAATTTAAATATATCATAAAGCCAACATAGTCTCCATTATAATTTGAATCATTAAATTTACTTTGAAGCTCATTATTAAATTCTGAAGCCTTATTTGAAAGATAAATCATTATCCAATTCAATTTTCCAGTTAAATGGAGAGCTTTAATTATTAACTCGAATAAATTATTCACAATTTCATCCTCATATTTAATGAGTTTTTAGATGTGATATAAATCCATTTTCAATCCAAATTGGAACTATATTTATTAGATCTACATTTCCACAATAATCAACATCCCTACTTCTACCAATACTTGATAAATATATTCCAGCTGGCGTATATTTTAGGAAATTTTTAATTATATTTGTTGATGGAGGTTTTTTCAATTTACCTATAATTAATGACTTTAAAATTTCAGCGCAATAAAGATCATCTGATGATGGATTTCCATATCGTCCAGCATAAATTATTGAAATATCTTTTCCTAACTTCTTAGCTAAATTTTTGATGTATGAAGCAACTGTTGATATATTTAGGAAGCATGCTAAAACTATTTTGGAACTTCCTTTTGCTTCTTCAACTATTGGTGCGCAATTACTACTAGTGAAAATTATTGTTTTACCTTCAACTACTTCTCTTTTAAATTCTAATGGTGAATTATTTAATTGGAATCCCTTAATTTTTAATCCTCTTCTCTCTCCAGCTAATATGCTATTATCATATTTTTGGGATAATCTTATTGCTTGATCAATATCTCTAACTACAATTACTTTTTCAGCTCCATTATTTAATGCTGTAGTTATGGTGCTTGCAGCTCTAAGCACATCAATAATAACTATTAAATCTCCATTTTCACGTGCACTTCTAACTCCATTTAATCCGAAGAGCACTTTTACATTCAAGTTTTCACCAGCAAAAATAAATTGAATTAAACTTATATTTTATTGCAAGTATTGAGGTGAAATTATTGGCTAAAAAATTAACTTGGCTTGAAAAACTTGAAACAATAATTCCTGGATTTAGTGGTTATAAGAAGAGGGAGCTGGTTAGAGAGGATGATAGATTAGTTAGGGATTATGTTTATAAGTTATTGTGTGATGCTAGGGGTAAAATTGAGGAAGCTGCAGCTTCAATTGTAGATTTAGATTTTAGCTTGGCTAAGAGATTGAATAATTTAGCTTCAATAATTAGATATGCTGCTGATAAAGTTAGGTTTTCAGAATCTGGATATGCACCTCATTATCATATAGTTAAGATTGAAATTGAAACTTTAAGGAGGATAAGGGAACTTGACAATAATCTTATAGGGATAGTTGAGGAAGTAAGGAAATTGGCAAATGAAATTGCTAGAATAGCTCCAATAGCTAAAATTCCAAGTGAAAAATTAACTAGAATAGCTGAAAATATAGCTAGGATTGAGGAGATATTGGATGAAAGAGTTAAAGTACTGAGAGGATGGAGTAGTATTGGAGTGTGAGGTGGAATATTTTGGTTAGACCTAAAGTTATTGAATGGATTAATCCATCTGAAAATGAAATTGTATGGAAGTATCCTGATGAAGTAATTCCTTGGGGTAGTGTAGTTATAGTTAGGGAATTTGAAGCTGCAATATTTTATAGGGATGGTAAGGTTTATGGAGTTCTCGGTGCAGGTAGACATGTATTAGATACTCAAAATGTTCCATTCTTAAAGCAATTGGTTTCAATTGTTTATGGTGAAAGTATTTTCAAGTCAATGATAATTTATGTTTCATTAAGGAGATTTCAAGGTAAATTTGGTGGTAGAACTCAGACAGTTGAATTAGCTCCATTATTGTTTCATGGAAGCTTTTATTTTAGAATTGAAGATCCATCGATGTTCGTAAATAAGGTTGTTGGTCCATTAAGTGTATATACAACTGATGAATTAAATGATTATTTAAGAGGATACTTTAATGAAAAGGTAATGGCATATTTAAGTAAATATAGTATTCAAGATGTTTATATGAGGCAAACCGAGGTAACTGAGAAAATAACTATTCAATTAAGAAATGATTTTAAAGAACTTGGAATAACTCTTGAGAAGGTTGTTTTCGAGGGTATTGATACTGAAGGTGAATGGAGAGATAGATTATTCTGGATTATGAAGGGAGGAGTACAAACAGGATATGTACTTCAAATGGAAACTGCAAGGGAAGTTGCTAAGGAACTTGGTAAAAGTCCTGGAGCAGCAGTTGGAACTGGAATGGTAATGATTCCACCATTAATGTATCCACCACCAATTCAACAGGTTCCTCCAACTCAACAGCCAATGCAGCAGCCAACAGCTTATCAACCAAAATGTCCATATTGTGGACGGCCAGTTCCAATTAATGCCAAATTCTGTCCATACTGTGGAAAGCAGGTTAAATGGTGTTCTAAGGGGCATTTAGTGCCGTTTGAAGCTAAATTCTGCCCAATATGTGGGGAAAAATTAACATAATGTTTTAAGTGAATTATATATGACTATGGAGTCAAAAGCCTATAGATGTAAGAGATGTGGTGGCCCATTAGAAATAACTCCAGAAACAATTGTCGCTGTATGTGAATATTGTGGATATCCAAATTGGATGAAGGAAGTTGAAGAGGATATTGTAATAGTATCCTCATTAAAGAGAAGTGATATTGAGAGAGCATTTAAAGAGAGGGTTAGTGAGGATTTTGATTTAAGTAGAATTAAGGATAAAATAGATATTATTGAAGTTAAGGGTATTTACGTTCCATTTTACTTCATAACTGTTAAGGCAACTGCTAGATATGCTGGATATGTTAAGAGAACTAGGAAGATAGGTTCTGGGAAGAAGGCTAGAATAATAGTTGAAAAGGAAAGAGTTTCTGGTAGACTTTCTAATGTAATGAAAGTACCAGTCTTAGCTAGAAGGAGTGCTGAAGATTTCTCAATAACAGAATTAGCTGAATTTTATAAATATTCTAAGCCTAAGGTTATTGATATTAGGGAAATTGATTGGAGCGAAATTAAACTTCCAGTATTAAATGCAGAATTAACTTCAAGTGAAGCAGCAGATATTGCACGTGATGAAGCTGGAGATAAGCTTAGAGGTAAGGCTAAATCTAAAGTTGATGAATTAACTGAATTTCACTGCATAACTAGAGTTTTAGATGTATCTCCATTAACATTAATTCCATACTGGTATTTAGTATATAGGTATGGTAAAGCTCAGTATAAAGCTGCATATGCTGGATGGAGCTGTCATTTACTTGCAATTCAAGAACCAGTATTAATATATCATCGATTAATGTACTTTCTAGGCGCTCTCTCAGGCTGTGCTTTAAGTGCATTATTGATGAGCTTATTTAGATCAATTGAAGGCATAATAATCGGTTTAATTATAGGAATACCATTAAGCTATGGTTTCGGTAGAAAACTTGTTTCAGATGTTAGAATTGAGAGGGAGATTTAATTGAAGTGTCCTCATTGTGGTGCAGAATTTAAAGTTCCAAGTGAAGTTAAAATTGCTACATGCCCATATTGTGGAACTACAGTTAATATTGAGACCAATGAAATTGAAACTGAACATTATATTTTTCCAGTAATTTATGATGATAATAGGGCTTATGGAAAGTTGAAGGCAATAATTTCAAGACAATTTGGAGTTCCATCAGATTTAACTGAAAATTCAAATCTTAAAAATAGACAGTTACACTATATTCCATTATACATATATTACGTTGAGGGTAGAGCCCTTGTTAAAAGTGGAGAAGCAATTGAAGTGGATACGGTAGCTATTCCAGCATTAAGGATAATTCCGCTTCCAATACCAAGCAACTATAAGTTTCCAGTTAGAGGTAGAGTTTATTTTAAACCATCAATAATTAAGATGGGCAAATATTATTCTCCGCAATTAACCCATGATAAACTTGAAAACATTGTTAAAATGAAAATTTACTATAGATTGTTAGGTGAAGTTAAATTAACCCATTCAAATTCACCAATTGATATTGAATGTAAATATGAAGGATTAGTTCATTATCCAATATGGGATTTCACATATGAATATAGAAGGAGAAATTATAGAGGAATCGTTGATGCAGTTTGCGGTGAAGTACTTTATGCCGAATATCCAATGTCAACAATTCATAGAACACTCCTCTTTACAATTGCAGCTGGACTTATTGGAAGCGGATTTGCAATTGGAATGGTAATAGGTTTAATTTTAAAATCAACATTAACAGGTATTATTGGCGGAGTTATAGCAGGCATCTCTGGTGCAATTCCATCATTTATGAAAACAGCATTTAAAAAACAAATTTACAGACCAAAATTTTACAGTAAATTTTCGAGAGGAGAAATTGAAAAAGCACTTGAGAAGAGTTTTGATTTAATAAAATTTATACCTAAA
Source organism: uncultured Nitrososphaerota archaeon (assembly GCA_964497155.1). Taxonomy (GTDB): domain Archaea; phylum Thermoproteota; class Methanomethylicia; order Culexarchaeales; family Culexmicrobiaceae; genus CAYWZQ01. Next base: position 22,386 of record CAZCCB010000005.1, read on the forward strand.
ATTGAACTATAAAATTAAGCAATAAAAATAGGGAATTAAGGTTTTATGGCCATGGAATTATTTTGAATACCCTAAGTAAGTATTGAACTCTACCGGATAACATTGCCATTCTGAATTGAACTGTATTGCCGAAGTAGACTCCTAATCCTAACATTAAGATGTATCTGCCAATTTTAGTTGGGAAGTAATACCAGCCTTTATGTTCAACTGTGAATGTGAAGTATGATACTATGAATACGAATCCTAGGCTTACCCATATGAAGTTAAACCAGTCCATTGCTGTTCCGCCTGTTGGAGCAGTTACTGATGAAAGTATTTGCTTCACTATATCTGCTGATAATGCACCTCTAACAGTTACACCGAAACCTATACCTATTAGGAATGATACGGTGTATCTACTTATCCATCTATATCTTCTGAATGGTAATGTATAGAACATTAATCCAAGAATTATTGGCACTATATATCTAATATCCCCCTCCATTAATGGTGCAACGATATTTGTTCTAATCAATCTTATAGCCTGGACAATTGCAACTGCAAATGAACTTGCAATGTAGGTGTGTTCAGCCCATCTAAAAGCATAGTTTTCTCTCCATAGAATATAGCTGTAAATAAATATGGTTAGGAGAGCTCCAACCCATGCACCTAAAATTTCAAGAGGCTCAGTTGGATAGGGCATATTTATCTACCTCCTATACTTTCTAGTTGCGAAATATCCAATGTTTCCTATTATAATGAAGAATATTGTTAGTAAGTGTGATATATTTAATGCATCCATTCTCTGTATTCCTTCACCTGGAGATTTAATTAGCATCTCATATTCAGCTCCACCTCTGCATCCTTTGAGTAATCCGATGGCTTGTCCTGCTCTGTAGTATGGTATGAATTCTGAGTATATCATTGCGATTCCAACTTCAGCTATTGGTGTTCCATATCTTGAATTCCATTGTCTAACATAATACCAGCCATAGTCTCCAGTATCGCTTGTAATTACTAATGCAATGTCCTTTGCACCCTTAACTTTACTTAATAATGGTATTTGATCAATTGGAGTTCCAAAGTAGTCCGCCTTAATTACTGCGTGCAGGTCATCTGCAAGGGCAGCTACTGATGGTTCACCACCAGCAATTAATCCAACATAAACCCAGTCTTCACCATACTTATAATCGCCTGGACCAACCTCTTCATCTGGCCATTTTAATTGCGGAACTCTTGCTTTAATTGCATTCATAGTCATGTCTACATCGGTGTAAAATCCCCATACAATTATTTTAACTCCTCTTGAAACTAAGTGTTTAGTTACAGCTACTAATCCTGGTAGACATTCTGGCCATGCACTTACTCCTGATTGAATTCCAATTACAACTATGTCATCTGGACCTAAACCTTCTATGAAGTCATATAGGGATTTAGTTGTTTCTGAAATTGATACTGGTAGCATTAATGGATGTATAAACGGTACTGCTAAGAGTAGAAATAGTGCCCAGTAAATGATTCTTCTATCGATTTCAGCCATTTTAATCCAAATACTCTTCTCAGCTTCGGTCATTTATCCTCCACCTCCACCTGCACCTAAAGCTCCAAGATAGCCTCTTTCAATTCCAGCCATTACTCTCAATGCATAGAGAATTAGTCCTAATGCAGCTGTAACCATAATTGATCTAATGAATGGTGCTTGACCATAAAGTTGCAGCCATTCATTAATTGTTGGAATATCTTTCCATAATACTTCTCCAATAGTACAGTTTCCAAGCATTACAAGTATGCCTGCAACTAATAATATTCCTGCCTCGAGACTTCTAGCTCTAAATGCTCTATAAGCAGCTGAACAAATGTAAAATCCAGTTGTAGCATATAGAGTTGCACCTAATGGTGTGTATACCCATTTAAATTGCCATGCATAGAAACCAGTTGTTTCACTATATAGTCCAGCTATTGTTGCAACTGCAGTGAAGAAGAATAGCCATGCGCTGAATGGCCACATTCCAGGAGTTCTTCTCCTAATATAGTATAGATGAATTCTTGCTGCAGATAGAAATCCTAACACTAATGCGAATGTAGCTATGCCTACAGCCCATGTTTGCATTAATTTAACTGTTGCATCTAGTTCAGGTAGGTAGAAGAAGTATCCAAGCCATGATATACCCATAACTACTCCTACAATGAAAATAAATATTTCAGGCCTTCTCCACGCAGCTGCCACAACCTATCACCTCACCATTTCAACATATTACTAATTACATGAATACCTGCAGATTCAAGGATCATGCCAATAACAGTTATTGCCATTAATATGAATTTAACCCAATCTTCACTTGCAATGCTTGCAACTTGCATTGGCTCTCTTGAAATATAAGCTGCAGCAGCATATAGTTCTTCTCCTATTAAGACGTAATCTGAAGTGGCTACAATGAATGCTAGCTGGTGTGTATTAGCTGTTCCTGCAACTAGGAATGCTCCAACGAATTTTGCTGCTTCACCAATAACTACTGACTCATAGTATAGTCCTCCAATATGGAAGCTTGCTGCAGGTCTTTCTCTCTGAAATGTTCCGAGAATACCAGTTACCAGTGGGCTTTGCTCTGGGAAGTAGTTGATTATTTTTGGATCAAATTTCTCTGGTTTTCCTTCTCTTAAATATGCAAGTCTTATTACCTCTTCTGTTAATGGTATTGCATCTGCCTGCATCATATTTACTATTAATCTTACATCATATCTTGCACATAATTGAGCTACATATCCAAGTATAGCTGAGGATGCTACAACTTGTGGTCCTTGATGGGAGGCTAATCCACCTCCCCATCCTCCACCTGCACCATAAGTATAGTGGGCTGGCTTACCCATTTCTGCAGCTCTTCCAATCGCCTCTTCTATTGCATCAATTGCAGGTAACCTTCTGAGGTAGATTTCTTTACCCATCTTGAGAAGCCTATAAGCTATGTATAGGAATATGGCGGTCATTAATAGTATTACGAATTGGAATCCTCTTCCTTGAACAATGATTTCCATAGCTAGATTTAATGCTCCAACCATTTAATATCCTCCTTTTGAGTATAAAATTTATATTACTCTGAAAATTATTAGTGGCACTTGTGGGTTTAAAAGCTTTTTGATATGTTCAATTGATTTGAACCAAAAAATATTAAAGAAATTAATTAAGAGTTAACTAATTTACTCAACTAGGTCTAACGTATTTGCTCCCCAATGTATCCCTAGCTATTATGTATCTCATGATATTTTGAGCTCCTTCTGCTCCAATTACATATGAAAATAATCCTAGCCATGCTCTATAAACTGGACATTCCTTAGTATATGCGAATGCTCCATGCCATTTCATTACTTCCTCAGCTATGTCTACAGCTGTTTCTGGAGCCCACATTTTAGCGAGCGCTACTGGGACATTTAGATCTTTTGGATTTAGGGTTGGATCTTTCTCTATGTAAATTTTATCTGCTAGTCTAGCTGCTCTATATACGAAGTATTTTGCAGCTTCATATCTTGCATATAGTTCTGCATATTTGAAGTTTATTCCCTGGAATGATGATATGTATCTTCCTCCAAATAATCTTCTTTGTCTAAACCATAATGCTGCCTGTTCTAGTAACCATCTTGTTGCTCCTATACATGCTGCTGCTACAACTATTCTTGCTAAATTGAAGCCTTCCATTACGTGATAGAAGCCTCTATTTTCCTCTCCAAGCAAGTATTTTGATTCTAATTCGAAGTTTTCTAGAATGAAGCCTCCAGTTGTTAGTCCATGTCTGCCAATGTCTGGATATATGGTTGGATTGAAACCTTCACCAATTTTACCGTTTTTCTTAGCTATGAATGCGAATGCTGATAGTCCTCTATGTCCTTCACCTCCAGTCCTAGCAACTAGAAACCATCCTCCACCCCAAGGTAGTTTCTGCACTTCCCCTACACCGCTAATATAACATTTCTCGCCATTGAAAACATATACATCTCCCTTTTTAACCGCAGTTGTTTTTATTCCCGCTATATCTGATCCTCCCTGGGGTTCTGTAGTAGCTATGCCGAAGAATGCTTTTCCTTTGGCTACTTGAGGTATTATTTCTTCACAAACTTCTTCTTTAGCAAAGAGTTGCATTGCGAATGGCCATCCATTATTTAATAATGCATATACTGCTATTGCTACTGATGGATCTGCATATGCTATTTCTTCAACTGCAATTACCGCCATAGTATATGTTCCGCCTTGACCTCCATATTTATCTGAGCATGGAATTGCGAAGAGTCCTTGCTCGCCCATTTTTTGATATAAATCTAATGGTATTTTCATTGGATCTTTACTTGCCTCCTCGTCAACTTCAATCCATTTTGGGGCAATATATCTTTGACAAAATTCCTTAACCACTTCTCTAAACATCTTTTCCTCTTCAGTGAAGCTTACAATTGGATCTTTAGCATAATTTACGGGAACTTCACTCATTTAAATCCCCAAAAATAAATGATTAATTAGAGTTAAAAGGCTTACCAAAATTGATAAATAAGTTATTATTTAAATCGCGGTATCTTAATACGCTTAATTAGCGACATTAATTTTAAAGGTATCCTCCAACCCTTAATGAAACTATATAATACGAATATTATCAGTATTATTGCCGAACTATAGATAATTGAATTTCCAACGAGGAATATATTGATTGGCTTCCTTATGGTATCGAAATTTTCCAATTCAATTTTGACATTAATAGTTAAATATGGAGACCATGAATAAACAACTTTAGTGTAAACTCCATCCCCCTCATTTCTAGCTGGAAACTTATTTACATATACTTTAGCATTTTCAATTGGTTCTCCATCATAAACGTATCTTAATTTAATAATTATTTTAGCCGAGCCTGGAATAGATGAATAGGATTCAAATGAAACATCAATTTCATCCCAAATAACATATGCATCGACTAATTGTTCAAATGAAATTATATTCATTGGGGCTTTAACTTCTAAAACTATTAAATCAATTTTTGAAATTGAACTTCTAGCTAATGCAATTGAAGCCCATCCAGTTTCATTAGTTATTAGAGTTCTATCTAAAACTCTTAAAACTACACTGCTTATTGAAGATTTATTATGTGCCCAGACCGTATGGAAATAAACTTTAATTGGTTTATCAATTCCAACTCTAGCCTTATTTGGAATAATCTTATCAATTAAAACTTTAGTTGATACAAGTGTTAATGTTAGTCTATTATATGGAATGTTTACTGAAAAGCCATCACTTACACCTTCAATGAAAACATTGAAATAGCCTATACGTTTAGGAGCTTTCAATGATACTGAAACCATTCCATTTAGACCAGTTATGTAATTAGTTCCATTACAATTAATAATTCCTCCAGAAATAGGCTTATTATCGCTTGCATACATTAACTTAATATTTAGCTGAACGAGTTCATTTGGATTATAAATTGGTTTATTTGGATAAGCTTCAATTTTCAATGCATCAAAATGAATCTTAACTATATTTGATTCAAATGTCCCTAATCCATATTTATGATCATAAATCTTCTTTACAGTGAAGTATTTTATGCCGACTTCATTCCATATGGTTGTTGAATTTAGCACTATTTCTCCTTCGAATGGTGCTCCATCATATGCATAGTATGCCTTACAGTATATGGTTGCATTAGTATTAACATTGATTCTAATTTTATCTGGTGGAACTGATAGTTGAATTATAACTTTATCCCATATAATGCTCGGAGGATCACTAACCATTATGAATGGTAATTGAATATCATCTAATAACACATTTGTTATAATCCATTTTTGCTTACATATTTGATCTGATGTTACTTGAATTGTAATCCAGCCCTCATTATCAGTAGTATACTTTGTTCCATTAACCTCTAATATGATATTTTTAGCATCAATATTTGTTCTATTCCACTTTGCATGAAACATTACTTTTTGAATTGATCCTATATCAGCTCTACTTCTAGTTACTTCAGCTCTATCAATAATAATTGTTGAATTATATGAAACAAGTATTCTATAAGCTGAATTCTCCTTCTCTAAAATTTTAATTATCAAGTTATGCTTCTTATCACGCCAAATCTTGTTTACAGTGAAGTATGCATCATTTAGAGTTGAAGTTGAGGGTTTAGCATCAATAATTTTAACTAATCCATTTCCCGGAGGTATTGATTCATTAATGAAATAAATTAGTACACCTTCACCCGGCAAATATTCATCATATCCTCTCTTCCTTCTAGCTTCAATTAAATAGTAAACTCCGCTTTCAATTGGAATTTTAATTACTCTAATACCACTACTGGTATCTAATGGTTTTAATGTGACCTCAACTGCCTCACCATAATGAACAGTAATTATACTGTTGCTCGGAATCCATCCTAAACTGATTTTACATACTGAGGATAATTGTGCTGGGCAGCTTCCAATTGGAACTCCATTCCATAATCCCTTTCCCATTAAATCCCATTTACCAACAAATTCTCTATTTCCAGAATAATCATATAGATCTGGTAGGCCGATCATATGAGCCATTTCATGAACAATTATTCCGAGTGGATCATATTCGGATATTATTGCAAATGAAATTTTACATGTAACTCCATTAACATTAACTTCTAATTCGCCGACTGTGGCAAATGAGAGTATATCACTTGAATTATTTGTTAATGCTTCATCCCTACCTGCATGAACAATTATTACTCTTGGATAGTTTCTTAAATTTACATATTGACTTGAAATTGAAATTACATCATTAATTAAATCCATTCTAGATTGATCAGTATCAATTGCATAATAACTCATTGGTCTAGGCATTAGAAGCCAATTTTCAATAATCATGCTTATATTAAATTCAGTTAATCCATAAGATACTTCAGGAAAATAGTCTTTGGCAGCAATTCTAATTAAATCTATTATATCGGTAAGATTCCTTTTAGGCTGCATATCCTCAAATTTAATTGGAATAATGCATGTTGGTTGAATTCCAATATGAGAATAATTTAATGGCACATTAATTGAATTTGAAAATAAATTAGGATCGTTATTAAATGAATTATTTATCTTATTTGAAGTAGAGGCTTTGGGTAAACTTGATGTTGAGATTATTATGAATAATAGCATTAGGATTAAGGTGTATTTAATACTGCTTGATTTCATGCAGAACCTCCAATTCATAAATTTGTAGGTAAACATCGGGTATAAAGTTAATGTATCTCATATTATTGCTAAAATATATAACGGACTAAAATCTTAATTAGGAGAGATGACGAGTAAAATCAACTCTAAAATAATGATAATTACGCCTAAACCAGATATTGCATCACAGAATATTAAGGATCAAATTTTAAGGATGCATTCATTTAAAGAGAAGAATATTAATGGTTTTAAAGTATATGAAAGTTTAGAATTCGATTCAGTATATTTAATTGATATTGATGAGGACTCAATCTATGCTGAGAATTTAGAAGATAAATTTAATGCTGAACTATTTATTTTTGTAACTAGACATTCTGCTGCAAGTAAAATTCCAGCATTACTTACACATGCACCTGGAAATTGGACTGATAAAACATTATTTGGCGGTAAACCTAGAAGAATATGTATTGCACCTGCCTCAACTCTTAAAGTTGCATTATTAGAATTAATTAAAGCTTCAAAAAAATATAATTTAGATGATTGGAAGGTTGGACTTGAAGTAACTCATCATGGACCCTATGTTGATAAAATTCCAACCATGTTTATTGAACTTGGTAGTAGTGAGGAGCAATGGAAAAATGTTGTTGCAGCTAAAGCTGTTGCTCAAGCAGTAATTAACACTGTCAAGATTAGAATTAAGGGATTACCTAAATTTAAGATTGGAGTTGGATTTGGCGGGCCGCATTATGCTCCAATATTTACTAAATTGGCAATTAATAGTGAATATGCAATTGGCCATATTATACCAGAATATGTATTTGATGAAGTAACTGAAAATCAAATTAAAGCTGCAATAAAGAGAAATGAGGAAAAAGTTGAAGTAGCATTAATTGAGTGGAAGGGATTAAAAAAGAGGCATAGAAATTTGCTTATTCCAGCTTTAGAGGAAATTGGTATAAAATGGATTAGAATTTAATTAAACATTTCTTCCTCGTAAAATTAATAATTTATTCCTGAGCAGTTTTTCTACCTTCCTCAGTAATGATATATTTTCCTCTTTCCGGTCTTTCAACTAAACCTAATCTAACTAACTTTCTCATCCTACCAATAACCGACCTAGTTTCTAATCCAGCCTTCATTGCAATATCCTTACATCTAACTGGTTTAGTAAACTCCATTAAAGCTTTCAAAATCTTCTTATCTACATCTCCAATTTCAACCATAATTTCACCTCCAATTGGAGGTATAGTCAATAGATAATGAAAATTAGTTTTACTTATAACTAATTATGCTGATAAGTCATAGCTGGAATACATATAACTAATTAATTAATATTTATATCAACCTATTCTAATACAGTTACTGAGGTGAATAAATGACTAGTAAAAAAATAACTAGGGTATACACGTTTAGTGAAGGTGAATGGAAGAACGTTAAATTACTTGGAGGTAAAGGTGCAGGATTATGTATGATGACTCAACTTGGACTACCAGTACCACCAGGAATTGTCATCACAACTGAAGTTTGCAGAGAATACTTTAAGAATGGACGTAAACTTCCAGATGGACTTATGGATGAAGTTAGGGAGAAAATGAAGTATATTGAAAAATTAACTGGAAAGAAATTTGGAGATCCAAATAATCCATTATTGGTTTCAGTTCGTTCAGGTGCACCTGTTTCAATGCCTGGAATGATGGATACTGTACTTAACTTAGGTATTAATGATGAAATAGTTAAGGGATTGGCTAAGCAGATGGGTGATGAAAGAGCTGCATATGATGCGTATAGGCGTTTCCTCCAAATGTTTGGTAAAATAGTTTTGGGTATAAATGAAAAGTTATTTGATGAAGTATTTGAGAATATTAAGAAGAAGTATGGAGCTAAACATGATATTGAATTGGATGTTAATGCATTAAAAGAGGTTGTTGAGGAATTTAAGAGAATTATTAAGGAAAATTATGGTAAATTAATTGAGGATCCTTGGGAACAGCTTAAAATGGCTATTGAGGCGGTATTTGATTCATGGAATAATCCTAGAGCAGTATTTTATAGGAAAGCCCATAATATAACACCTGATATTGCTGATGGAACTGCGGTAAATATTGTAGCAATGGTTTTTGGTAATATTGGAGTTAATTCTGGAACTGGAGTAGTATTTACTAGAAATCCAGCTACAGGTGAAAATGAACTTTATGGGGAATTCCTACCTACAGCTCAAGGAGAGGATGTAGTAGCTGGAATTAGAACTCCACTACCAATAAAGGAATTAGAGAAAATTAGCCCTGAACTATATAGGCAACTTTATGAAAGCTCTAAGATGCTTGAAAAAATTAAGAAGGAAGTTCAAGATATAGAGTTCACAATTGAGAAGGGCAAATTATACTTCCTACAAACTAGAAATGGCAAAATGACTCCATTAGCTAGAGTTAAAACTGCAGTGGATATGGTTAAGGAGGGAATATTGACTAAGGAAGAAGCACTTTTAAGAGTAACTCCTCAACATATACAACAACTACTATATCCACAAATAGATCCAAAAGCGAAAGCTAAACCAATAGCAAAGGGATTAGCTTCATCTCCAGGAGCGGTTTCTGGGCAAGTAGTTTTCGATGCTGATGAAGCAGTTAAATGGGCTAATGACGGTAAACAAGTAATACTTGTTAGGGAGGAAACTAAGCCAGATGATGTTCATGGAATGTATGCATCAGTTGGAATATTGACTAGTAGAGGTGGAATGACAAGTCATGCAGCTGTAGTTGCGAGAGCAATTGGAAAGCCATGTGTAGTTGGATGTGAAGCAATAAAAATTGATTATGAAAACAAATTGTTCACTATACCCGAGAATGGAATTATAGTTAAAGAGGGAGATTGGATAACAATTGACGGCTTCACTGGAAATGTATACTTAGGAAAAATACCTACAATTAAACCTGAATTACCACCAGAATTCCATGAACTATTAAGTTGGGCCGATGAATATAGAAGATTAGGAGTAAGAGCTAATGCAGATGTACCAGAAGATGCAGCCATAGCGAGAAAATTTGGTGCAGAAGGAATAGGATTACTTAGAACTGAAAGAATGTTTAGAGCACCAGAGAGACTTGAAATATTTAGAAAAGTAATTTTGGCTGAAAATAGTGAGGAAAGAAGGAAGTATCTTGAAAAGCTAATTCCATTTCTAAAGGAAGACTTTAAAGAAATATTTAAGGTAATGGAGGGATTACCAGTCATAGTTAGATTATTTGACCCACCACTACACGAATTCCTACCAAGCGAAGTAGAGCTTGTAACTGAAATTTTGAATCTAAAAGCTGAAGGCAAAATTGAGGAATTAAAGGAGAAAGAGGAACTTTTAAAGAGAGTTAGGGCTCTTAAAGAAGCAAATCCAATGATGGGTCATAGAGGAGTTAGAGTAGGAGTAACATATCCAGAAATATATGAGGCACAGGCTAAAGCAATACTTGAAGCTGCAGCCGAATTAATTAGGGAGGGAATTGATGTTAAAGTTTCAATAATGATACCGCAAGTATGTGAGGCAAAAGAATTAGAATATGTTAAGGAGAAAGCAATAATTCCAGCAGCAAAAGCAGTTGAAGAGAAATATGGATTTAAAGTTCCATTCAAATATGGAACAATGATCGAAGTAGTTAGAGCATGCTTAGTAGCTGATGAAATAGCAAAAATAGCAGAATTCTTCAGCTTCGGTACAAACGACCTAACCCAAGGAACATTTACATTCAGTAGAGATGATGTTGAAGGAAAATTCATGGCAAAATACCTTGAACTAGGAATATTAGATAAAGATCCATTTGAAACATTAGATGAAAAGGGAGTAGGGAAACTAATGGAAATAGGAGTAAAGCTTGGTAGAAGCGTTAGGAAAGACTTAGAAATAGGTATTTGTGGTGAGCATGGAGGAGATCCAAAAAGTATTGAATTCTGCCATAAAATAGGATTAGACTATGTAAGCGCATCACAATATAGAATTCCAGTAGCAAGACTAGTTGCAGCACAAGCAGCAATAAAGGAGAAAGGAATAGAATTACCCAAATATTAAACTTTTAATTGAAACTAAAGATTCCTTAGAAACCCTATTTTTATCATCAAATTTTACACCTTCAAATTCAAGCAATTTACGTTTAAATTCAACTCCATTAGCCATACTATATCCGCCAAGAAAACCATTAGACTTAACTACTCTATGACATGGAACAATTATAATTTGATCATTAAGTGACATAAGCTTACCAACAATTCTTGGACTAGTATTTAATATTGAAGCTAAATCACCATAAGTGGTAACCTTGCCCATGGGAATGAGAAGTAATAGTGCTTTAACAATTTCAAGTAAATCCTTCAAATTAGCCTTCCTAATACTATCATTTTCATAGACTAGCAGTGTCAAAGCATTTCACCATAAGCATTAATATCCTAACTTTCCTATGAACTTATATGGTAAATTATTATGATGTATACATTATCCACATATCTTATGGAGTTAATCTTCAAGAAAATTAACTAGAAATATAGTTAAGGATGAAGTGTTTGGGACAATTGAAGTGTGTTTATGCATTGAGCAAAATTGTTTAGGGAAAAGCTGGGATGGCTTTAAGTTATACAGAATGGTTTGATGAGCAATAAATAATAGAGGAGACCTACTTATCTATAATTAATTTAATTAGCAGGAGGATGAGTAAAAATTGGAATATACGCTCAATGTTATTTATGAAACTTTATAAGAAAAGGTTATTTTAATTCCAGAAATAATTAGGTAAGCTTAACTTAAACTGAAAGGAATGAATTTATTGTATATCTGGCATTACTTAAAATATTTCATTTTCCCTCTATTCTAGTTAAGAGCTTTTGAATTTTAGTTAAGTATCTGGCAATTTTGACACATTTAGGATTAACCTCAATATCCTTTCCATCCTCAATAACTATATGTCTAACATTTAAATCACCAACTATCTTCTTAACCTCCTCAAGAGTCATGTGAAGTTGAATACAATGCGGTGAACCATCAACAGTTAAAACGACTACTTCTTCAAGTGGAACTCTAACTGCCATTGAAGTCAATTTAAATCCAACCATATTCATATGTTCCTTCTCTAAACAAACAATTAATGGAACTCTACCTTTACAATATTTCTCAAATATATCTGGATATTCATCAGCAACGCATGAACCACAAACAAGAATCTTTTTCTTCAACCTAACCTCTTTGGCAGCAACATTAATTGACATTAAATCTCTCATCGATTCTCTAACCCCCTTCTAAATCATTGAATTGAAACCTAAAAATATGAATATTAATTAAAGTTAAAGTTGTGGTAAAGCTACATCATTATTTTGACTGTATCCTCAAGATCTATTCCTAATTTAGTTCCAGTTGTTAATTGATTGCCTTTAATTAGGATTGTTATGTGGTTTGGTGCATGATCCTCATTAAATCCTGCAATAACTCCAATGAGATTATCTTCAACATATACCTTATCACCAATAACTGCTACTCCGCCATCAATTATTTCCATGAAACCTATGAAACCTACATTATTAACGATACTTCCTGGAGTAATATTGGGTTCATTTGTTATTGCCAATTCACATATTGAATATTTTGTTAATGCTCGGGAAATAGGATGTATTAGTTTCATTTTCCTTTCATTAATAATTATGTCCAGTATCACAATTATTTTACCAGTAATTATTCTTTTATTTTTATATGGATTTTCTTTAATTAATCCAGCTGTATACGGTTCAATTTTCAATTAAATTCACCATTAATTCATTTTTATTAGCTTCCATCTCTCAATTACACGTCCATCAGATAGGAATTTTGGTTCACCAATCATTTCTGCCTTCATATTAAATTGTTTTAATAGTGCAAACATAAGTGAAGTTGAGATATGTGCTGGAACTCTTCCTTCATTAATAAGTCTTTTCGCCCCTGGAGTTATTATTGGATTAAGCATTACATATTCAATTTCATCTTCAGAAATCTTCTTAACCTCCAATTCCTCAATATAACCTACATCCTTAAGCCATTTTGCAAGCTTCTTTAATGCTATGAATGGATCCGTTTCATTTGCAGTTCCAATTTTCTCCTTAATTTCATTATATACTATTTCCCCAACTCTCCAAACGATATTCCATGTATCCTCCTTTAGATAATCATAGATTGCATGATAGATTGCATATATTTCTAAATCAAAAAATTCTGGATCAACACATATTTTCCTTTCTTTATTCAAAATCTCACCATAGAGAATATGTTATAGTCTCCTATTTAGATTTAAGACTTCCATTTATAGGGTAAATAAAAAGTAAGGAAATTTAGCCACCATATGGAAGAACTTGTACTGTAATATTCATGTCTTGAACTACTAGTATCCAGTAGCCTACACCTGGTTCAATTTTAGTTGGCTTATAGTATGTTTTGGCAGTTGCATTCCAAGCCCAAATAGTTACGAATCCTTGTGTTTCATTAATTTCGCTAAAGAGTTTTTCTGGAGATTCCACTATAGGCTTATATGGTATTGCTATTAAATTCCAACCACGCTTTAACTGGAACTTAATTTTCATAGGTATCTTATAATACATTTCCCTATAAACTGGCAGTTGATACTCTACGATTACGAATTGATCCCAGAAAGCATAACTAATGTCTTTGAATATTTCTGCATAATTGTAACTGTAAAATGCATAGCCGAGCACGTATAGGTCATAATATAGATACCAGAATAATCTATGAATGCTTTCATAAAGTTTTGGATATTCATGTATAACTGATAGTAGTGTTTCATTAATATTTGACCTTAATTTCTCCAAATCACTTATTAAGTTTGAAGTTAATTCATTTAATAATGTTTTATTTGGTTCAGTACTTAATGCTTCTTGAATTAATATTCTTTCATATTCATGAATTAATTCTTCAACTGAGAAGAATGTTTTATTTATAATTTCATATAATTCTGGATATTTGAAGTATAATCCTTTATCTTCTTTAAATAATTCTTGTCTAACTATTTCGCTTGTAAGCCATGGTTCACCTGAAGCTAATATTTCAAATCTCCATTCATCATTTGTATATGGATTTCTAGCCTCAA
>CAZCCB010000005.1:36728-41632 GCA_964497155.1 uncultured Nitrososphaerota archaeon
CTTCCAGATGCAGTTATATTTCCAAAGTGCCATAAGGTTGCATAATATCTCTTTACTGTTGAATAACTCATTGATAGGTAATGTTTCTTCTCATAATCCCAAATTTCTGGTGGAGCTATTGGCATCCAATGATTAGTTCTAACAGTAAAGTTTTTAACGTAGGTTAATATTTGAATTGCATCTCCAGCCATATCAATTACTGCTGCATGAGTAGTATTTACTAATAGGAATGATGATCCTCCCCCCTTTCCTTCAGTTGAATTTAATAGCTCATATGCTTCATCAATATTTGATGCATTATATAGCATTAATCTAATTAGGTCTAAGTTACCCCATATTGATGTATATGGTAGCTTCTTTATTGAAATTGCAGTATTAACTACTGCTAATCCTTTCTCATTCATTCCATATGGTATTCCCCATGCTCCTGCATCACCTATACCAATGAAGCTATATCCTTGACCATCATTAACGACCTTAATTACTTGATGTCTTCTAAATCTATAAGTGTAATCTCTATTCTTCCATAATATTGGTACTCCATATTCAGTCATGTTAGCTGCAATTGCAGTGGCTGTGCATTCTTCTGGAATTATAAATGAAGTTGCGTAATTAAGTAATACTACATCCTCTAATGGCAAGTTCGCTCCCTCAGCAATACCAGCAAGTTCACTAATTATTATTGAAGGTAGTTTCGATGCCCATTTTAGAGCTTTACTAGTTACTTCATCAACATTATAGTTTAATTCATTTATAGCTTCATATATTATTTTGATATTCTCTTTAATTAATTCTGAAGCAATATAGCCTTGAATTAAGCCCATTTCATATGGGTCCTTACTATTTAAGAATACCTTTACGACTTTAATTCTTTCTTTAGCTGAAAGTTCTCTATCAGTTAATGCTCTAGCTGGGAGAACTGGTAATATTGAAATAAATAGTAGGGATATGAGGAAAATAATTTTAGTTTTCCTCAATTTATCACCAACCTTAATTATTTAAATTTAGGGTTATCTAATAATCATTATTATACTTAGATTACTTATAAGTTATTAATCAAAACTTATGATATAAATCTATGAGTAACTTTATACAAATAAAAGGATTATCAACTTCAAAATTCTTAAGTATATGATAAAGTCATAGATTATCTAAGCTACTAAACTAAAGGAGGATGCTAAAGTATGGCTAGTCAAACTCAAATTTGGATCATGAGAGATTACATTAAGTGTAGTGGATGTAGATTATGTGAAATTGCCTGTTCATTATATCATGAAGGGAGAATTTGGCCTGAAGCCTCTAGAATAAGAGTATTCATGTTAGCTCCAGGAATTGAATTCCCACATTTATGCACTCAATGTGAAGATTATCCATGCGTTAAGGCTTGTCCAGCAAATGCATTAAGTGTTAATGAAAAAACCGGTGCAGTAATAGTTGATAAAGAGAAATGTACTGCTTGTGGAGCATGTATAGAAGCATGTCCAGGGAAAATTCCCCATTTACATCCAAATGGAAAATATGTATTAATTTGTGATTTATGTGATGGTGATCCTCAATGCGTAAAGGTTTGTCAAATGGGTAAATGGAATGTACTATGGATCGTTCCTAGAAGTACTGTAGAGAAGCAATGTAAATTGTATGCCAGAACTCCAGAGGAAATTGCCAAGGAATTGGCAGTTAATTTGTATGGAAAGTTCGGGGAGGATCTTGTATGATTGGTAGAGGTTATGCTGGAAAATTTCTTGAAATTGATTTGAGTAGAGAGAAAATTTCAGAATTAACTTTTGATGAAGAAGTTTTGAGGAAATTTGTTGGTGGCAGGGGGCTGGCTGCTAAAATTCTTTGGGATAGGCTTGGAGATAGATGGGATGAAATTGATCCATTAGGTCCAGAAAATATTTTAACTATACTTACGGGGCCATTAACTGGATTCTATCCTGGTGGAAGAACTTGTATTTCGGGTAAATCTCCTCAAAGTAATGGTATTGTTGGTTCAACTGTTGGCGGAGAATTTGGAGTAGAATTAAAATGTGCTGGATATGATGGATTAATAATTACTGGTAGAGCAAGTAGTCCAGTATACATATTCATTAAGGATGATAAAATTGAAATTAGAGATGCAAGCCATATTTGGGGATTAGATGGAAAACAAACTGTTAAAATATTAACTAGGGAACTTAGAGGTGAACTCGAAAGAACATATTCTAGATTTGGTAAATGGAGAGAACCATCAATACTCTATATTGGTCCAGCTGGAGAAAATAAGTCTAGAATAGCAGTTGTAATGGCTAAATGGACTCATGCTGCAGGTTATGGTGGTTATGGTGGAGTTATGGGGAGCAAGAATTTAAAGGCAATAGCAGTTAAAGGTACCGGACCACTTCCAGAAGTATATAATCCAATCAAAATGAAATTACTCTTAAATCAAATTTACATGGAATGCATTAAAGCTGATGGAATGAGAAGATGGGGAACTGGTAGTGGAGGATATGCTGTAGGATACATATCAAGTTCAGAGCCAGTTAGAAATTGGCAGGAAGAATGGCATGATGAGAAAAGCTTTGGAGTAGATCAATTTGAATGTAAAGTTTGGATTAAAAGATATTGGGGAGACTTCGGCTGCCCAACAACATGCCTAAAAATAGCATTAGTTAAAACTGGAGATTATGCTGGAGCATTAACTGATAATCCAGATTACGAACTTCAAGCATATCTTGGAACAAATTTAGGAATATTTACTCCAGAAGAAAATGTCTATTTATCAGCATTAATTGATGATTACGGTTTATGTGGAATTAATACTGGAAATGTACTTGGATTTGCAGCTGAATTATATCAACGTGGAATACTTACTAAGGAGGATTTAAATGGAATTGAATTAAAATGGGGTAATGCAAAAGCATTTGCAAAACTAATAGAAATGATAGTTAAGAGGGAAGGTATAGGTGATATTTTAGCTGAAGGAACATTTAGAGCAGCAGTTAAAATAAGTGAAATGAAAGGCATTGACGTAATGAAATATGCAGTTCAAGTTAAAGGTATAGCTGTAGGTGCACATGGAATAAGAAGTAAACTCGACTATCCAACACCAATAGCATATCCATGCTCAGTTCAAGGTGGAGACCATACATCAGTAGCTAGACTACCAATAGATAGCCATGGAAGCGAAGCAATAAGAACACTACTTGACTCAGCAGTAATATGCATATTCAATTACTTCTCAATAGATCCAACACTATTCTGGAAATTCTTTGAGGCAGTAACTGGATGGCATGAAACACCAATTAGCTGGGCGAGGGAAAATGGAATTAGAATACTTGCAATTCAAAGAGCAGCTCTATTAATTGGAGGACCAGACTTTAAATGGAATCCAAAAATACATGACGATAATCCACCAAGATTCTATGAACCACTACCAACAGGACCACATAAAGGGAAAGCTGCCGATAAAAATGAAGTTGAAAAAATGAAGAAAGAATATTATGAAGCTGTCGGCTGGGATGAAAACGGTATACCTAAAAGTGAAGTTTTAAAGAAACTTGGCTTAGAATCAGTAGATAAAGCATTGGAGAAAGTTAGGAGGGAAATTAGTTGAATAGTGTTTATGAAGTAATATTGAATAGAAGAAGTATAAGATCATACTTGAAACGTGAATTAACAAATGAACAATTATTTAAAATTTTAAATGCAGCAAGATGGGCTCCAAGTGCAAGAAATCTACAGCCATGGCACTTCATATTAATTTTAGATGATAAACTTAAAGAGAAAATGGTTCCAATATGCTTTAATCAAAAATTTATAGGTGAAGCTTCATGCATAGTAGTTGGATTAGCTGATTTAGAAAAATCACCTAAATGGGCAATAGTTGATACAACCATAGCGCTTGAACATATGGTATTAGTTGCACATGAACTTGGACTTGGAACATGCTGGATTGGAGCATTTGATGAAAATAAAGTGAAAAAATTACTTAAAATTCCAGATAAATATAAGGTTGTTGCATTATTAACTATTGGTTATCCAGCAGAGCAACCATTAAGGAAACCTAGAGTTAATATTGAAGAAATATACTCAATAAATCAGTATGGAAATCCGGAAAAGCCATTCAAAGAGAAGTAAGTGATGAATAATGATTGAAATGAAGAAGCTAGCTAATGAAGCTGCTGAAAGATATAATAGATATAGATTTCCAGAAGCAACTGTTAAAGTCTTAAATACAACCGATAATTCAATAGAAGTATTATTTGAAGGGCCATTCGTTAATTCATGCTGTTTCTATGACTGGATAGATGATTATAAAATTGAGTTAATGGATTTAAGTGGAATTAAATTTGAAATCCTAGATATTGAACAAATTGATATTGAAAAATTTAAGGTTAAATTTAAAGCGAATATAACTAGATAATTAGCCACCATTCTCACTCAACATTTTTGAAAGTGTCCTAAACATCGATAAATAACCTTTAACAGCACTTTTAATATCATCTATATTTACGTGTTCATTTGGCTGATGAGCTAATTTGGGATCTCCAGGTCCAAAACCAAATGTTAGAATCCCAATTGTACCAGCGCTATATACTCCATCAGTACTGAAATTCCATATCATTAAGTTTGCTGGTAAATTTAATTCTTTAAGTGATTTATGAACATTAATAATTAGAGGGTCATCTTCATTAATTAACCATGCTGGAAAGAAATCTTTACTTTTAATTTTAGCTCCAGTCCAGCAAGTTAATTCCTCCTCCAAAATATTGACTTCATAATCCATAATTTCTTTATTCTCTCTTATTTTATTAATTAAATTGACTATGTAATTAATTATTGATTGCTCTGTTTCATTAATAATTAGTCTTCTATCAAAAATAATTGTACATTTATCTGGTAATTGCGGTAGCATTTTAGGT
>CAZCCB010000006.1:0-23912 GCA_964497155.1 uncultured Nitrososphaerota archaeon
ATTTACTAGGTGTAATCTTGCGTTTCTTAATTCTATTGGTTTTGCTTTTAATACTGGTAATGTGTCATAAAATGAGTTAAATGTTAATGCTAATGCATTTGCATAGTCTGTGAGTAATTCTATTTTTAGATTATCTGCTGCTTCAGCAATTACTTCAGGTAATTTGGCTACTTGAAGTATAAGTGATTTTTCGAGTCCATGTGATAATAATTTGGTATCATAGTTTTCTGGAAGTTTATCTCCATATTTTGCTAGTATGTTGCATGCTCTCGCATGTGCATATTGGATAAATGGTGCACTATTTCTTTCGAAATCCAGTACTCTATTCCATGTGAATGTTATTCTTTTTGATGGTGATACACATAAAAGTGCGTATCTAACCGCACCTATCCCAACAATTTTACTGATTTCATTAATCTTATTTTCATCAAGATGTGGTGATCTTTTGATTACTTCTTCTCTTGCTCTTTCAATTGCTTCATCTAGAATTCTATCTAGGTCTATGTATCTTCCACGTCTACTTGACATTTTGAATCCTGGCATGTGAACTAATTCATATGCAAAGTGGATTAGGTTTAATGCTAATTTTCTTTTTCCAATTGCTGCTAATGCTATTCTCAATTGTAATTGTGGTAGTGATTGTTCAGCTCCAATTACATGGATAACTTTATCTGCATGTTCAAATTGCCATAATGTATATGCTATATCTCTAGTAGTATAGAGTGTTCTTCCATCAGATCTAACTAAAGTTAACTTGGGAATTTCATAGGATTCACTAATACCTAAATCCTTCTTTAAATTTAATGCTTTAGCAGCATCATCAGCATTGAAAATTAATGCTCCATTTTCATAGTTAATAAACGGTGTTCTTTTAAGATTTTCAAGTACAAATTTAACTCTACTACTCCATACAATATCGCTCTCCCAATCCCAGCTATCATGAAAAATGTTGGCTCTTCCCAATGTTTCTTTAAAGCCTTCGATGCATAATTTGCACATTTCTCTTATGATTTTAATTGCATTTTTATCTCCAATTTCATATTTATGATCTAAATCTATTATTGATTGAATTGGATTTGGATCTGAATTTATTTCGTTAAGTAGTTTATCGAATAATTCTTGATTTCTATCTCGAAGTTCTTTTGCTATTGAAATCCATTCGCTTAATTCACTATGAATTTTCGCTCTCTCCTCCTCGAATCCTTCACCTAGCTCCTCTAGCTCCTTTAATCTTTTTTTGAGCTTCCAAATTTCAATTATACAATTGGTCATTGCATAGATTAACCCTATGAAATGGTCAGCCTTCATATTTACCTTGATATTCTTAACTTTACTATAGCCATAAGCTGCAATTGCAACTTGTAATCCTACATCATCAATATAGAAATGCGTTTTAACTAGGTGACCTCTAGCTTTAAGTATTCTTGCTAAGGTGTCACCTAAAACTGCATTTCTAGCTGCTCCAATATGTAGTGGATGGATTGGATTTGCACTTGTATGTTCAACAATTATTTTCAATGGTTTGTCTGTTTTAAGCTTCCCATAATCTTGATTTAACATATTTACTGATTTAAATAATTCACTTGCAAGTTCAGGATAATTTAGGTAAAAGTTTACGTATCCTCCACCTGCAACTTCAACTTTATCAATAAATTTCCATTTCTTACCGTTAATAATAGAAGCTATCTTATTTGCAATTTCTATTGGAGATATTTTGTACTTCTTTGCTAATGAGAAGCATGGAAAAGCTAGTTCAGCTTTTATTGCTTTAGGCGGAACTTCAAGCAAAATATGATCTGGAGTTAATCTTAAATTTTTAAGTGATAATCGTATAGCTCCTTCACATTCAGATCTAAATAGTCCAAATGGATTCTCACTCGACATCCTTTAATCCCTCGCATTAACCTTAAGAGATTAAATTACAAATCTTAATTATAACGTTAACTGAAATTATAATAAAATTATGTCTTAAACATTTAAGCTAAATTAATTTTGATGATGCGCCATCTCGATCTCCTCTAAATCATAATGATATTAAATGGTAAAGTAAAATTTAATGAAGTGAATATGTCAGTTGCGAGAAGATTCTTCATCTTTCATCTAGAGACCGTCGTTTCATCATCCATAAATAATTGAATAGGTTCAGCAACATAAAGATTATCATGGATATTAAGGATAAAATGAAAATATGGGTAAATATAAAAGCTAATTTCGTTTAAAGCATACCACTCAACTATCTTAGTAAGTGAATAAGCTAAGGAGCTTGGAATTAGCTACGTTACCTTTATATGCTTAAAACTGGGAAGAGAAGAATTCCAGATAAAATTTTGGAGAAATTATTGTGGAAGATTAGGTTTATGAATTGTTTCTATGGTTTGGCGGGCCCGCGGGGACTCGAACCCCGGACCTTCGGCTCCGCAGGCCGATTCGAGGTGAAGCCTTTAGGCTTCACTCGCTCTATCCATGCTGAGCTACGGGCCCATAGATAAGTCATTTGAATATTCTAATTAATTTGTTGTTAGCTTTCATTATGGGATATAGTAGCCTAATTCTCTTGCTATTTTCTTTAGTCTTTCAATTCTCTTTTCTATTGGTGGATGTGTTGAGAATAGTTCTGCTATTGCTCCTGCTCTTAATGGATTTATTATCCATAGATGGCTTGTTGCTGGATTTACATTTAATGTTAATCCAACATTTCTTGCTTCAGCTATTTTCCTAAGTGCACTTGCAAGTTCAAGTGGCTTTCTAGTTATTTTTGCTCCAATTTCATCTGCGAGGTACTCTCTAGATCTTGAAATTGCTGCCTGTATAATTAATGCTGCTATTGGAGCTAAAATTGCTGCTAAGAGCGCTGCAGCTGCGGATTCACCCCCCCTACGTCTATCACTAAAACTGCCAAAATAGAGACCCCATCTACCAATATAGGCTAAATAGCTAATTGCACCTGCAATTGTAGCTGCGATTGTGGCTATAAGTACATCTCTATTTCTTATGTGAGCAATTTCATGGCCAATTACTGCTTCAATTTCCTCTTCATCTAACAGGTTTAATAATCCCTTTGTAACTGCAACTACACTTTTTCCTGGACCTCTACCAGTTGCAAATGCATTTGGAGCTGTACTATTAATTATGGCTACTTTTGGCTTAGGTATATTTGCCATATTAGCTACTCTTTCAACTATTCTATGTAGTCTCGGATATTCTCTTGGACTAATAATTCTAGCTCCAGTCATTGCTAAAACTATTTTATCTGAATAAAAGTATGATATGAAGTTAAATATTGCAGCCATGATTAATGCTACTTCAATAGCTTCAATTGGATTTCCAAAATATAATCCTATAGCATATCCAGTGAGTAACAATAGGGAGGTAAGCAAGCCTAATAGTAAGGCTACTTTTAACATGCCTTTTTAGTCCTCCTAAAAGGGAAAAAGTGTGAGGTGTTTAAAAATTTAGTGTTGAACACATCTTAGTACAGCTTTAGCGAAACTTAACAGTTTTTTCTTTGGATTCTTAGCTTTAACAAATGCTGAAGCTAATAATACTCCTTCAGCACCAAGTTTTAATGCTGCTTCAACATCTTCATCTGAAGATATGCCTGCACCGCAAAGAACATGTATATTTTTATTAATCATCTTAACTGCTTTAACAGCTCTAACTACAATTTCAGGTTCAACTTTACTTACAGCTCTACCAGTTCCAATTAATTCTGGTGGTTCAATTGCAATTGCCCATGGATTTAATTGTGCAATTGCCATGCTGACTTGAACATTATTTGAACAAGCCAATGTTAATAATCCAATTTCCTTAGCCCTATTAATTGCATAGTCAATGTCGGATAGCAATAATCTCTTCTCTGAATGATTAATTAATGTTCCAATTGCACCAGCTTCCTTAACTGCTTCAGGTAATATGTGACCTGTATGTGAACCGGGCTTAATTGGATCTATATGCTGAGCGAAAACTGGTATACTAATTGAATTTGCAACATATTTTAGATCGATGTGTTGTGGACAAACTATTATTTCGACTCCAGTTTCACTATGAACTTCCTCAGCAATCTTAGCCAATTTAATTGCATTTTTACCTGTAGCTTCAATATAAGTTTTGAAGTTTAAGACTATCACTGGTATTTTAATTGATTTCATATGTTACTCCGCCTTTCTAAATCTATTCTTCAGCTTCTCTAATACTTGAGGTAGAGTTGTATATTCCATTTCATCTGGACCAAGCCTATGGGGCATAAATGGTCCATGTCTTCTAAGGTAATCAGCTATTTCCATAGCCATTCTTCTAGACCAGTCAAATACTGGATCATCAAATAAATCTGCTGGACCTACAAGATATCCATCTCTTAATTGGAAACCTAAGGCTACAACTCTAGGTGGACCATCAAATCTAGTACACTTTGCATTTTTGAGTGAAACAGGCATTAATGGTCCATTATGTGAACCTCTCATCCAACCGGCAACTAGATGTGGAAATGCAAATGCTTCAAGAATTTCTCCAACAGCTGGTAATCCCTTTTGAGCTCTAACTATACATACTGGATCATCCTTACCAACATATCTACCAGCTATGAGTGATAATCTAGTTGTACTTGCAGCAGCTGCAGGTAATCCATCTCTCCTATAGACCTTGGAAATAACGTATCTACTTGGAGTACCTATGAGCGCTAATAAATCATACATTTCCTCTGGACAAATCATTTCAACTTCCATACCCTCCATTACATCTAGAACTATGAATTTGAAGCCTTGATGTAATCTTGGATCAATAACTAGTCCAGCAGTATTAAATGGATCGGCAAATACTTTGAATAATGGGAGATTCCATGCTCCAGGCTCGGTTTTATCTGCAGCAAAAATAATTATTGGATCGCTAGGTCTCTCCTCAAACTCTAATTCTGCTACTCCTGGACCCATGCCCCTAATATTTCCAGAGAAAGCTTCAGCGAGTAAATCTTGACCAGCAGCATATAGTTTAAGTGGTTTAGACACTTTTTCAGTTACCTCTTTAAATGTATTCCATGCAAGTTTATGTACTTCAGAATTATTTTCACCGCGCCTATGGGTCATTAATAATTCTAGATCATCACCACAATTGAAAACATAGTAGTCAATTATTAATCCAGTTTCCTTTGCTTCATTCAATTTATTCTTAGCAGCTTCAATTTGCTTTGGATGTACTACATGATGACCTGCAAGACTTCCAACATCAGCTTTAATTACGCTAACAGTTATCTTAGCCATGAATTCACCTCCCAAATAAATTTGAATTTGAGGTCAATATAAGATTATTTATGAAGATAAATATTATTTCCCCTTACCATGAGCATAATAGTAATATTCACCAATCGATTTCTGTAATCTGTCAAGCCATGAGCCGGGCTTATTAACTCTAGGCCTACCAGTTTGTGGATCTCTCCTAAATGTAACTCCAACATCCTTTAGGAAAATATTCATACCTTTTCTAAGTCCAATTGGCTTAGAAGCTGAGCCTTTAATTCCAGGTTCACCTAGAAATACCATTAAGCTATTTGCAATTAAGCTTTGAGCTATAAGGTCATGTTCAACTACAAATGCAGCTGCAGCTTTACTTTCAACAATTCTCTTAATAACTCTGGCAACCGCAATTCTTTGTTCAACATCTAGATAAGCGCATGGTTCGTCAATTAAATATATATCGGCATCCATTGAGAGGCAAGTTGCTATTGCAACTCTCTGAAGTTCACCGCCACTAAGCTCACTTACATCTCGATCAAGTAATTCAGCTAAATCTAATTGATTAATTATCTCCGTTTTAAACCATGAAGTACCATAATTACTTCCAGCAGCCTTTTTAAGTAATTCCTCAACTGGACCGCGATAACTTGGAGTTAAATATTGTGGTTTATAACTTATTCTCAATCCAATTGCAGGTGAATATCCTTCATCAGGCTCAAGTATACCTGCAATGAGCTTAACGAAAGTAGTTTTACCTATTCCATTCGGACCGAGAATACCAATAATCTCACCTATATGAATTTCACCTGGCTCTACAGTTAAAGTGAAATTTCCAAGCTTCTTAACCATTCCATCCCATTTAAGTAAAACATCTTCAGATTTCCATTCAATTTGGCTTGGAGCTACATCGAATTTAACTGGCTCCCTTCTAAACATTATGTTTTCATCTGGAATATAACCATCCAAATAAATATTTATTCCAACTCTAACTCCATGAACTTTAGAAACTATCCCATATACACCTGGCTTGCCATAGAAAATGCATACTTGATCGGAAATGTAATCTAATACTGCTAAATCATGTTCAACTACAATTACATATTTATCCTTCTCAACTAGAGATCTAATTACTTTAGCAACTTTCATTCTTTGATAAACATCTAAATAGCTTGATGGTTCATCAAATAAGTATACATCTGCATCCCTAGCAGCTACAGCTGCTATTGCAACTCTCTGAAGTTCACCGCCACTGAGAACCTTTAATTCTCTATCCCAAATGGCATCCAATTCAAGCATTGCTTTAAGCTCATCAAGTATTCCTTTTTCATCAACTTTCTTTAATAATTCACCAACAATTCCCTTTACAACTCTAGGTATTTTATCAACATATTGAGGTTTATGGAAAATTCTTAATTTTCCTTCAGCTAACTTTTGAAAATATAGTTGAAGTTCAGAGCCTCTATAAAATTTAATAACTTCATCCCAACTTGGAGGAGAATTCCATCTACCCAAATTAGGTTTAATTTCACCAGCCAAAATTTTTAGGGCAGTAGTTTTTCCGACAGCATTTGGACCAATTAAACCTAAAACTATGCTTGGCTTAGGTATTGGAAGCCTATATAATTTAAATGCATTTGGCCCATATCTATGAGAGCAATCTTCTTCTAATTCATCTGGTAGATTAACTATTCTAATAGCTTTAAATGGACATTTCTTAATACAGATACCGCATCCGGAACATAGTAGTTCAGCTATAACAGGTTTTCCTGTTTCTTCATTAAACGTTATGGTTTTATCTCCACTTCTAACTCTAGGGCAAAATCTATAACATTCCTTATTACAATCTTTGGGTTTACATTTATCTAGATCTAGTACTGCAATTCTAACCAATTTGTTTCCTCCACAAAGATTATTTTCAATAAATTAGTTATAGTTATGGGAGATGATGTAAAGGCGACGGCGAGTATTATGAAGATGACTGATGCTGTGGATGCTGATCCCATTTAAGTAAAAATTGGGGAGTTATATTATTAATGAATTAAGATTCACTTTCGCTTTCAGATTCAGCATAAGTTTCTAAGAATAATTTATAATAGTCTTCCATTAATTCCTGCTCCTCTTTAGTTCTTTTAGTTCTCTTTATTTCCTCCTCACTTACAATAGCCATTTTCCTACGCTTATTTTCTTCAACGGCATATGTCATTTTATATGCAGATGAGCTTGTCAATTTTTTAACATAACCACAACTTTTACATACTAATACTATTTCTCCTCCACGCCTTTCCGGTACAAGCATTTTACCGCACTTCTCACAAAATTCCAAGGTTATTCCTCCACTATTCTTTCTCAATTAGAGTTATCGCCTTAGTGTCTCAAACACGAGATAATATTTAAACTTAGCGCTTAGCATTAATAGGCAATGTTTTAGTAAGAGCTTTACAATTATCTATCTTGGGTATGGAAATGTCCAGCATCCCCCTAGTGTTTCCATTTTCAGCTATAGTTGATCAGGAGAGAATGAAATTAGCATTACTTCTTAATGCAATAAATCCTAGAATAGGTGGTGTATTAATTAGAGGGGCGAAGGGAACTGGGAAGAGTACTGCTGTTAGAGGCTTAGCTGATTTACTTCCAGAAATAGAAGTTGTTAAGGGATGTCCATTTAATTGCAATCCTAGGGATCCAACAAATATGTGTGAAATTTGTAGGTCTAAATATGAAGCTGGTGAGCCATTGCCAATTGAAAAGAAGAAAATGAGAATTGTGACCTTACCAATAGGTGCGACTGAGGATAGAGTTGTTGGAACATTAGATATAACTAGAGCTATAAAGGAAGGAGTAAAAGCACTTGAACCAGGATTACTTGCCGAAGCAAATCAAAATATCCTCTACGTAGATGAAATTAACTTATTACCAGATCACATTGTAGATGATATTTTAGATGCAGCAGCTTCAGGATGGAATGTAGTTGAAAGGGAGGGAATCTCAGTAGCACATCCAGCTAGATTCATATTAATTGGAACAATGAATCCTGAGGAAGGGGAGCTAAGACCTCAACTACTTGATAGAATGGCACTTCATGTTCAAGTTGAAACAATTTATGATAAAGAATTGAGAATTGAAATAATGAAAAGAAATTTGGAATTTGAAGAAAATCCAATTAAATTTAGAGCTAAATATAGAGAAGAGCAGGAGAAGCTGAGGCAAAGAATTATTAGGGCAAGAGAATTGCTTTCAAAAGTTAGAGTTCCATCAGAATTACTTGAAGTAATTGCTAAAATGTGTATAATGCTCCATGTAGATGGACATAGACCAGATATCATAATGCTTAAAACAGCAAAGGCATTAGCGGCATTTGAAGGGAGAATTGAAGTTAAACCTGAAGACATTTTAACATGTGCATATTTAACATTAAGTCATAGAACTAGAAGAGGAGGATTAGAAGAGCCAGCAACACCTAAGCAAATTGAAGAGGCATTTTATAGGGCATTAGAGGAAACTATTAAAGTGAAATCTCAAATTCCAATTCCTCAGCAGTAATCTCAATACTTCTCCTAGGTTCAATTCGCTCAATGACACCATCCCTAATCCAAGCTATTCTATCACTTACACCGAGCATTTTCATATCATGAGTAGCACATATAACAGTTACCCCCCTATTGGTACTAATATTCTTTAATAATGAAACCATTTTTAATCCAGTTTCTAAATCAAGATTACCAGTAGGTTCATCAGCCAAAATTATTGATGGATTATTTGCTAAGGCTCTTGCAATTGCAATTCTCTGCTGCTGACCTCCACTAAGCTGATCAGGTTTATGGTAAATTCTATCGCCAAGACCAACTTCCTCAAGAAGCTTCCTAGCCCTCTTAACTCTTTCATTACGAGGAATACCTGCAAATAACATTGGAAGCATAACATTATCCAAAGCAGTAAGAGAATCAATTAAATTATATGTTTGAAAAATATAGCCAATCTTAAAGCATCTAAACCTAGCCAATTCAATAGAAGACATTTTAGCTAAATTCTTACCCTCAACATAAACCTCACCTTTACTTGGCTTATCTAATCCGCCAATCATATTGAATAAGGTAGTCTTACCGCTCCCGCTCGGACCCATAATTGAAAGATATTCACCTCTAACAACTCTTAAATTAATTCCTCTAAGCGCATGAATAATCCAGTTTTTCATATAGTAATACTTATGTAAATTTACAGTCTCAACTATATAATTCAATTCACAATCATCTCTATAGCCCTTAATATTACTCATTAAATTTAAGTGTGACGTAAAGTAATAGCTTTAATTGTGGTGTACTGCCTTGAAAGAATTTAACCTATTAGTTGCAACTCAAAGAGGAAGAGAAGACGATTGTATGTCTGAACTGTGGTATTTACTTAGAGAAATTGGTGATGAAAAAGCATTATACGATAGAACTGGAATTCCAGGCTTAGTAATAGTTAAATCATCATTAAATCCATTTGAAGCAATTAGAAGACTTAGAGAAATGGCTGAGGAGAGACCTTGGGAATTCAGATATGTATTAAAGGTAACTCCAATTGAAATCGTTGTTCCAACAGAGCTTGATAAAATTAAGGAAGCTGTAAGCGAACTTTCAAGTAAGATTGGAGAGAATGAATCATTTAGAATTACTGTGAATAAGAGAGCTACAAATTTGAGTAGAAGGGATATAATTGAAGTTGCAGCGTCAGTTATTGATAGAAAAGTTAATTTAAAGAATCCAGATAAAATTGTTCAAATTGAAGTTTTAGGTAAGGTTACTGGAATTTCAATTATAAAGCCCGAAGATATATTGTCGATAGCTAAGATTAGAGAGCAATTCTTAAGGAAGCTTAGAGGAAGATAGTTAACTTATTTTTGAACATCAATTAATGCACCACGCTCAATGATCAGTCGTTCAATAATTTCAAGAAGACTTAAATCACTTCGCTTAATAGCATTTATTTCATTATCTGAAATTTCAAATACTTTTCTTAGAAATTTCAATTTATCTTCATTAAATTCTAGAAATGAAGAATCAATAATCCCATTAATGTTATTTAAGACATCTATAATCGTAGAATTTACATCATCATAACTCTCACCAATAACGATTAAAGCTATTCTTTCCATATTCCCCTTTATTCCAATAGCCTCAATAGCATCTCTAATCTGCCTCTTCCCTGAAAGATAGAGTAAAAACTCGATCTCTAATTTTTCACAAGTATTCCTTCCATCATGGAATGCTCTTAAAGCTTTAAATACTGCTGAAAATACCTGTCTTAATGAAATAATAGCTCTTGAGTCAACTGCTTGAATTATTACATTATGTTTATTTGCAATACTTTTTATTCTACGTATTAAATCTTCAACTTCAAATTTCTCTTTAATAATTAAACCAGCAATTCCAATAAATTTTCTTCCAAAATTTCCTTCAATACTCCTAATTGTTAATGTATGGGAATGCATTTCATCATACTTTAAATTGAGATTTTACTAAAGATTTGTGGTAATAATTCATCTAAAAGATCCTTTTTAATGCCTATTTTGAGGAATTTCTCTTTAATATCATTGTAATTGAGACCATATTTTATCCATCTAGTTGTTAGACTTTTAATTGTTTCATATGGTTCCCAAGGATAAATTATCCATGCATCAGTTTTAACTACATAGTAGTCTGGAATAAATGTGGTCCATGGTTTTACATGGATAGTTGCAACTCTGATTTCAGCAGCATTTTCTTCAATTAAATGCTTTACAGCTGCATTTAAACTACTACCAGTATCTGAAACATCATCTGAAACTAATACCTTCTTACCTCTAACACTTGTGGAAACTGGTTGAGTTATTACTGGACTTCTAGAAATTTCAGCTACATCCTTATAGAATACAATTCTAATACTAGCAATTTCTGGTACTTCAAGTAGATCTGATAACAGTCTAGCTACTATCCATCCACCCCTAGCTATTCCGACAATGACTTCAGGTTCATAATTGCTTTGCTTAATTTTCTTTGCTAATTGAATTACTAGTTTATGTATTTCATCCCAAGTTGGAGCTATGAATTTCATTTTATCATCCATAACCTTACACCAGCGTTAATGCATTTTAAGTATTGAGCTTTTAGAATTTTCTATGAAATTAAATCCATATTCAAATGCTTTCAAATTTGCATCCAAGAATCTTTTTGGAATAATTTTGGCAATTGAATTCATTATTACCTTTCTATCGAATAGGTCTTTAAATATGGCTGAAAATGCACCAAGCATTACTATGTTAATTGAAGCAATTAACCCTGCTTTAATTGCAAGTTTATTTGCATCTATAAAGTAAATTTCATCTGAAACTCTACTTAATATGCTTTTAACCTCTAATAGACTTGGCAATTTTTCAATTCCAAGTAGGGTTGAAATTGGTGGTATAGTGTTACTGTTAACTATAACTTTTGTTTT
The DNA here is from genome assembly GCA_964497155.1 of uncultured Nitrososphaerota archaeon. GTDB lineage: Archaea > Thermoproteota > Methanomethylicia > Culexarchaeales > Culexmicrobiaceae > CAYWZQ01. Next base: position 11,679 of record CAZCCB010000006.1, read on the forward strand.
CTTGGAGATAAATTTGATAGCCCTCAACGCTTCAATGTAATCTAAGGAAATTAATGCATCAGCAGATTTAATTTCAATTAATGGACTCGAAACCTTAGTGCCAAATTTAATGTAGCTTTGAACAATTCCACCTCTTTGCGACATTCCTAAAGTTTCTCCAACCCTAACTTTATATCCCATTGATAAAGCAGATAAAGCGATTATCCTAGATAGAGTTAGTACTCCTTGACCACCAACTCCAGTTAAAACTAAATTAAATTTTTCGATCAATTATTTCACCTCAATAGCATTTACTGGACATACATAAGCACATGAACCACAACCAATACATAAGTCCTCATTAATTACGGGCCCATTATCACTCCAAGTTATAGCTGGACATCCGAAGCTTGTAATGCATGTCTTGCATTTAATGCATTTTTCATAATTAATTTTAACTTCATGAAGTTTAATTCCCTTTCTCCTAGTTAATAGGGCGCATTCTCTTCTAGCAATAATTACGTAGACTCCATTCTTATTCATCAAGGCCTTCTTGAAAACCTCAATCGCATTTTTTATGTCATATGGATCTATTACCTCAACATTCTTAACTCCAATACCTTTAACCACATTGGCTATATCAATTTTAATTGCACTTGAGCCATCAGCTCTAACATTGACTCCAGGATGAGGTTGATGACCTGTCATTGCTGTGGTTTCGTTATCGAGAATTACAACTATTATATTTGAATTAAAGTGAACTGCATCAACTAAGGCTGGCATTCCAGCGTGAAAGAATGTTGAATCACCAATAGTGGCTATAACTGGTTTTTCATATCCAGCATATTTTAATCCCATAGCCATTGAAATACTAGCACCCATACAATGTTCAGTCCATATGGCTTCTAATGGTTTCTGTAAGCTCAATGCATAGCATCCAATATCACCGAAGATTGGAACATCAGTAACATTGAATTTTAATTCACGAATTGCTCTTAAAATTGCATAATATGTCGATCTATGAGGACAGCCAGGACACATTGGTGGAGGTCTTGAAGGAACTTCTACTTCAACAATTTTTGGTGATGTATATTTTAAATTCATAAATGATGAAATTGCTTCCATAACTATTTCAGGATTTAATTCTCCTTCTCTTGGGATCATATTACCTTTCATTTTACCTAGAATTTCTGCTTTAGAATCTAATATTGATGAAAATGCTCTTAATTGAACTTCAATAAATGGCTCTAGCTCCTCAATAATCAAAACTTTTTCTGATGAAAGTAAGATTTTGGATAAAGTTTCCATGGGGAGCGGATTTAACATACCAATTTTAACAACCCTAATATTATTCAATTTTAAGCTTTCAATTGCTTCAGTAACATATGTATATGATACACCAGAAGTTATAATTGCATATTTACCTTCACCATCAACTTTATTTAATGGACATTCTTCCGCATATTTTTTAGCTAAATTCATTTGCCCATTAAGCCATTTATGTCTATTTAAATTCCACTTCATTGATGCTCTAACATATCTAGGTAGATCTCTTGGAAACTTTACTTCGCGATTAAATTTTCTAATTTCACCTAAAATTACATCTCCGGATGTATGATTAACTCTAGTAGTTGTTCTAAATATTACTGGTAAGCTTAATTTCTCTGATAGATCAAAGGCCCAAATAATTCCATCTTTAGCTTCCTGTGGATTTGAAGGTTCAATCATTGGTAGATTTGCAAGTAATGCATAGAAACGGCTATCCTGCTCAGTTTGAGTTGTATGTGGTCCAGGATCATCAGCAACCAAAATAACCATTCCACCATTAACACCGCAATAGGCTGCTGAAACTAATGCATCAGCTGCTACATTTATTCCGGGAGCTTTCATTGTAACTAGTGACCTAAGACCAGCTGATGAAGCTGCTAATGCAACTTCAAATGCAACTTTCTCATTAGCAAACCAATCAACTTTAATTCCAATTTTATTGGCAATTCTTGAGAGAACCATTATAACTTCAGATGAAGGTGTACCGGGATATCCAGTTACTACATGTACTCCAGCTTCAATGGCTCCCCTAGCAATAGCCTCATTACCCATTAACAATACTCTAGAGTCAACTTCGCCTAATAAGTCCAAGTATTTAACCTCCAAACTTAATTTTACCATATTCAACTAAAACTTTCATGACTTTAGCGGTAATTTCAGTAGATGAAATATTTAAGATCTTATTTCTTTCTAAAATTTTGATTCCATCTTCAACTACATCACCATAGAGGAAACAGGTAATTAACGGTTTATTTGGATTTTGAGAATATGCATCAACAATGGCTTTAGCAATTTCAGTTGAATTTCCAAAACTGGGAGGGACAAATATCACAATTATGCAGTCGAATTCATGTGAATTTAGAATGGCTTTTAGTGTTTTATAGTATAAATCGTAATTTGCAATTGCAGTTAAATCTATTGGATTCCTAACTGAACAATAATTTGGTAAGAAAACCCTCAACTTTGAAATTAGCTTCTGTGATGGTTCAGGAACATTTAGTTCAATTTCTTCACATTGATCAGTGGTGAGTACTGCTGGTCCACCAGAATTTGTTACTATTGCAATATTATTACCTTTAGGTATTGGTAGCATTACTAATGCTTTAGATGCAAAGAATAATTCTTCAATCGTATTAACTTGAATTATTCCAGCTTGCTTAAATGCAGCAGAATATATTGCATGAGTAGTAGTTATTTTTCCAGTATGTGATTGTGCAGCTCTAATTCCAGCAGTACTTTTTCCAGCCTTAAGAGCAATAATTGGTTTTTCCTTAACAATTCCTCTAGCAATTTTTATTAGATCCCTACCTCTCTTAACGCTCTCAATGTAAAGGGCTATTACTTTTGTTTTTGGATCTTTACCTAGGAATTCTAATGCTTCAACTTCATCAACATCACATGAATTTCCACAGCTTATGAATTTATTGAAACCAATATTAAATGCTCTTGCATATGCAAATAGTACTCCACCCATAGCTCCACTTTGAGAGATGAGTGAAATTGGACCTCTTGAAACTCTATATTCTAGGCATGCATGTAAATTGGCTTCCTCATTAATTATTCCAGCGCTATTAGGACCAATAATTCTTAAACCATAGTTGTTGGCTATAGAAACTATTTTTCTCTCTAACTCATAATTTCCAATTTCACTGAAACCAGCAGTTATTATGACAACTCCTCTTACACCTTTAATTCCACATTCTTCAATGACTTTAGGGACTACCTTGGCAGGAGTGCAGATTATAGCTAGTTCAGGAGTAATTGGAACATCTAGAATCGATTTAAAGACCTTTATTCCAAGAATTTCCCCGCCTTTAGGATTAATTGGATAAATTTCTCCTTTAAAACCTCCAGTAATTATATTCTTGAGAATTTCATAGCCAATTTTTCCTGGCTCACTTGAAGCACCAATAACAGCTAATGCCTTGGGGTTAAAGAAATCATTTAATTTAGCCTTAATCATCTATCAACCACCATGAACAGTTGGTAAAAACACTATTAAATCACCATCATTTAACAAAGTATTTAATCCATTCAAAACTCCAATTTCAACATCATTAATTAATACGAGAATATCTGGTTGAAGCTCAATTGAATTCGGTTTAAATAGTCTTTCTCTTAATTCATCATTTATAGAATAATAGATAGTCTTCAATAAATCCTTAAGTGTAATTCTATTCTTTACTTCAAATTCCATCAATTCCTTTCCCGCAAGTCTACTTAATGTAGCCAATAATTTCACTTTAACCTTAGTCATCACTGAACATCCTCAAATACATATATATGCTCTTCATATTTCCTTCCCCTAAATACTTGGGGAGGCAGAAACTTTCCTTTCTTATTTACTAACAATTTAATAAACATTTCATTTGCCTTCCTCAAATCTTCAGACTTCAATATACTTAATGGAACGTTAATTGCTAATGGTCTAAATGGAATTACATGTCTAGTTGATTTATGGGGAAAAACTTTTCCAGTTAATGCTATTTCAATTACATTAGTCTTAGATATCATTGGTAATCCTATAACAGCATCGCATAAGTTAGAACTTAATTTATCTAGTGCATCACTTTCAATTTCATAATTAATTTTAAAACCTACATTTTTAAAATGATTTTCTAATAGCTTCATTTTATGATGAGAATTATAAATGTCATTAAATTCGAATTCTAAAATTTCATTTTGAAGAATAATGGCTGGCAATTTAATGCTCCTTATATTAAGACCATGATTTCTTGGCTTAACTTTAAAATTGAAATTTAACTGTCTAACTACTTGGTATATTAATGATTTATTTCCATGTAATGTTCTCCACCAAGTATTGACTAGAATTCTTGGATCATTATAATTTACTAGACATACTGCTATTAATTTACATCCGAGACTTCTTAATGCTTCAACTCTATGCATTCCATCTAGGACAACGAGATTATTTTCATCGACTATTATTGGATCTCTTTGAATACCCTCCCTTTTAAAATCATTAACTAATTTTGATAGCATTTCTGGAATAACTTCTTCATGTAAATGTAATTTATCGATTCTTTCAAGCTTTAATTTTACTTTAAAGTTCATGTATGAAAGCTCATATGAGCTTGATGACAAATACTCACCTCTCATTTAGGTCAGTGGAGATGCATTACATCACTAATTCAGTGCAGGTCAGTGTCATCATCCCTAACTTTAATTTACTAAAACTAACTTAAAAGTATGGGGCCTTAGTTGAATTATAAAGAAATGTTGCTGAGAAAAATACTGTTAAAAAATGAATTAGAACAAAGACTATCGGAGCGATCAATTAGAAAAGCTCTTTCTAATGGACATGCAAAGAGAAAACCTAGACCATGCGGATTAACCATACATTCAGCAATTGGATGCCCAAATGAATGTCTATATTGTTATATTCAGGATATGGGATTTGATTTCATTGAAGCTAAACCTTATGGATTAAGTGGAGAGGAACTCCTCTACTCATTAATGAATAATCCATATTTCGTGCCTGGAAAATGGGGTACATTTCTGGCTTTTGGAAGTATTTCTGATCCCTTTCATGAAGAGGTTATAGATAAAACTTTAGAATATTTTACTGCAATAGAAAAAATTGGTAATCCATGTCAATTCTCGACTAAGAAATATATTGATAGAAAAGTGGCTAAGAGATTAGCTTCATTGAAAATATCGATAAGCCCACTTATAACAATTATTTCAATTAATAAATCTAGCATATTAGAACCAAAAGCACCAAAAGTTGAAGCTAGACTTAAAACAATTGAAAATTTGAGAAAGGTTGGGTTAAAACCAATACTATTTTTGAGGCCGATAATTCCAGGAATATCTGATTTAGAATTTAATGAAATTATGAAGGAGGCTAAGAGAGCTGGGGCTATCGGCGTAGTTGTGGGTGGACTGAGAATAACTATGAGGATAATTAATAGGTTAAGAAGAGCTGGAATAAATGTTAAGCCAATTTTAAATAGAGCTCCTAGAATAGGGATAGGAGATAGACAAATACCAATTAGAATTTCAGATTTAAAGAGGAAAGCTATATCTGAAGCTAGGAGAATTGGTTTGATTCCATTTGCATCTGCATGCTGTGCAAATGCATATATTGCAGGTGTACCATGTGCAAATTTATGTTGGCTCAAGGGGCAATGCACTAAATGCCCAAATAATTGCTCCGAAAAGGTACCTAAGATAGTCAGGGAGGATGCGGAGGAATTGTTTAGGATGATTACTAAACGTAAAGCAGTAATTCTCAATTTAAATGAAAGAGGACTATCCCTAAGGGTTAAAGATAGAATGAATAGAAGAGAAATTGAAATTGCACAATACATTATGCAAATAATCTTTAGGAGGAGAGTTAAAATTGAGAAGAGTTAAAATTGAAGTATATGGTGATCAGGAAAATTATGCATGCATAACTGCTTATTTATGGTTATTAGAAATTTCACCTATGATAGCAGATGAACTTAATGTTCAAGTTGAAGTTGATTGGAATGAAAAACTATCATTTGATTATGAACCAATAATATTAATTGATGAGGAAATTGTATTTGAAGGACTGCCAAGTGAAGCTGGATATCTATATGAAGTAATTAAGAGTTTTCTTAATAAGAAATTGAATTCATAAAATAAATTAGCTTTCCCCAACTTCTTCCAATTCTTCAGCTTGACTAGAACTTCTCATTTTAATTTTAACTAGTCTGGTTATATATCCTGCAACTCTATTTCTAAACCTCTTTGAAGTTATATCCGTTAATTCAGCTACAAGCTTCTTATTAGTCTCAAAATCTGAAGTAAACTTATCAGGATATTTAGCCAGTAGTTCTCTTGCAAGTCTCTTAACAGCACTTGGCCTCACCTTACCCAAACCGACACCTCACAGCTTAAATCGATACGAAACTAAAATTTAAATATTTACATTTAATATCATGCGAATCTATTTAACAGTAAAATTAGAAATAGGTTTCTGGGTGCTGAAAATTGCCCGAACTTCCACTAGCTCCAGTTGATAGATTAATTAGGAAAGCTGGAGCCTATAGAGTTAGTGAAAAAGCAGCTATAGCTTTGAGAGAAATCTTAGAGGAAATAGCAATAGAAATATCTAGGGAAGCAATTGAACTTGCAAATCATGCTAATAGAAGAACCGTGACAGATGAAGATATAAAACTTGCGGCGAAAAGAATTTTGAGATTAATGAGATATACAGTCTAAATAAAGCCTACATCAATTACATCAACTAGGGGGTATGATACAATGAATATTCCAGAAGCTAAAGTTAAGCCTCCAGCATTAGTGAAATATGGTAGAGTAGTAAAGCAATGGAGAAGGGGAAGAGGATTTAGTATTGGAGAATTAAAGAAAGCTGGATTAACAGTTAATGAAGCAAGAAAATTAGGTTTAAGGATCGATAAGAGAAGAAAAAGCATACATGAAGAAAATGTGGAAACACTTAAGAGAATTCTATCAGAAATTAAACAAGAAGGAAAATAGCCTCTCAATTCATTTTATTTAGAGCCGGGGTAGCCTAGTGGTAAGGCGCAGGCCTCGAGATCAACAATTGCTTATTAGGGGCTAGAAAGCCTGTGCCCCTTCACGGGGCTCGTGGGTTCGAATCCCACCCCCGGCGCTATCTTAATACTATTAAGTACTAACCTAGGTTAATAAATCTAGAAATATCTTGCATGTTGTATTGCATTCTGTGCATGGCTCCATGCAAGTTTAAAATGATTTATGGCTTGAATTGGCATATCCATATCAACAAAGATACGCGCTTCTTTTAATTTTCTTTCTGCGTTATTTAGCATTGTCTTGGAAAGATTATTGCATTTATAATGTGGATTAATGATATCTTTTGCATTTTCAATGATTTTTTCAGTTAATTTGATATCTGCATCTATAATTTTACTAGTAATTGTCTTTACTTTATCAGCAATATTTGGATCAATTTCCTTTGCAGTTTGAAGTTTAATTATTGCTTTTTCTTCTATATTAAAAACTGTAATTCCAGTTTCAATTTTTGAAGTTAAATGCCATTGGTCAATCCATAATTCCTTATGAAGTGATTTTTCAATAAGAGAAATTACTTCCTCTATTATTTTTTGACACTCTTTTTTACTTGTAATTATTGAGTTTAAATCGCTAATGGCATTTTTCTTAATAAATCTTGGAGAGACTAATTCATATTCAATTGTTACATTTAAATGCTTCACTATGATGTCAGCCCACGAATTACTCCAAAGAAGAAATTTTAAGTAAACTAGTCCATTTGATAGGAAAGGTATACTATAGGATTCCACTTCAGTTTTTGAAGTTATGCATCCAAATGCTTCTGCAATTTTTTCGATAAAATCATGTGAAAACCAGATGTTAAATTCTCCATCTGGCATTAAATTCCATCCATCAGGTTTTTCATAACCATTTAATACTGCAATTGTAAACATTTTCAATAATTTACTTCTGTGACTAAAATGTTCAGGAGCCTCTCGCCAATGAATGTGATAATAACCTTCACTCGGAAAGCGATTTGTTAATGGTTTGTCATCAATCATTACTTGAATTTCGCAAATATCGTTCTGCAATAATCTTCTATGTATGCCGTTTAAGGAGACTTTTATCCATGTAATTCTAACATACTTATTGGATATACTTAATGGTATGATGAGATCTCCACTACAATAGTATTTCTCCCATTTATCCTCATTTAATTCGTAACAAAGCACATGTGCTCTTCCAGACCATGAACACGATGAAACGAAAAAGTTAATATATAAATTCATTTGCATGACAAATTACTCCATTTAAATTGTTACTTGATGATATGCGAGGATTTTAATCATGAAATATATCTTCAATACTAGCATTACAGTCGACTTATTAATGTTAAATATCAAAACGTTATCGTTCCAAGTGGTTTCGATAGTTAATAAAATAAAGAAATAAACAATTATTTTAAATTTCTATAAGCATGAGATGCTCATAAATTATGCATTATATGTGAATTATTCATTATCAACAAATACTAAAACTAATGATGATAATTAGAATATTTTATAGTTCCATAATATATCTTACTAATATTAAGCATACAACCTAGGCATGGCGAAATTAACATTAGAAAGACTTAAAATTAAACCAAAGTTTTGCCATATTTTCTAATGAATATTTATTTTAATTTTTCGGATAAGCTACGATAAGCTCTAATATTGTAAATGCATCCTGGATCTGGAGCAAGAATATCATTGAAATAGGATAAGGCTCTAGCTCTACAGCCACCGCAAATATATTTAAATGAACATTTTCCACAATTACCCTTTAATAATTCTCTATTCCTAAGGATTTTGAATACTTCACTTTTTAACCAAATATCCATGAAAGATTCATTTCTTAAATTTCCAACAACTAAATTCGGCATAAATACGCATGGAGTTACATCTCCATTTGGTTGAATTGCACAATACATTCTACCAGCACCACATCCACCAATAAATTCAGCGATATTCTTAATATAATTTGAAAATGATGTAGAGCTAATATAGAAGTGGGAGGCAGCAGTAAATTCACCTTTAGAAATTTGAAGCATAACTCTAGCATATTGAGGAGCAGTGCTTACAACTTCAATTTCACCTTTCATTGCAAATCTAGCTAGTTCTTCTAAGAACAATTCCCTCTCTTTAGGACTTAAATCTAAATCCACAATTTCTCTTCCCCTTCCAACTGGTATGAAATTAAATGTTATAAATCGATTAACATTGAGCTTTTTAGCTAGTTCAATAATTTTTCCTATTTCATGAAAATTAAGTTTAGTTACGGTTGTTGCAATACATGTAAAAAGTCCTTCTTCAACGCAATTCCTAATTCCTTCAATTGCAGCTCTAAATGCTCCTCGAACCCCTCTGAACTTATCGTGAATTTCGGGATCAGCTGAATCCAAACTTATTTCAACATATTTAACTCCAGCTTCCTTCAACTCCTTGACAACTCTTCTAGTTAGTAATGTACCATTAGTTGCTAATGCAACATAAATACCACTCTTAGATGCTCTACGAGCAACCTTAAGTAAATGATCTTTCATCATTAATGGCTCTCCACCAGAGAATGCTAATGATGCAATGCCAGCTTCATCAAGTTCATCGACAACTCTTAATTTCTCCTTTAAAGTTAATTCATCACTAGATGAAAAACTTGCATTCTGATAGCAATGCTTACATCTTAAATTACATGCATTAGTAAAATTCCAAACAACTAGGAAGGGAGCTAATAATTTTTGAGGCTTACTTAAACCAAGTTCAACTATACTAGTTAAAACATTTATTAAACCTCTTCTAACATTTGCATCTTTCAAATATCTCTTAACCTTATTTGAATCAACCTTAAATGCTAAAAGCCCTAAATTAATTATAGTTGAAATAAAGAAAGAGTATATCCTGCATGATAGAAATTTCGGTTTAGAAATTCCAGCATAAATCATTAATGCATGTTCAAGTTTCCTAAGCTTATCATCTGAAGAATCTTTACCTAATCCAATTTTGAAAATTAATTTAGTTAATTTTAAATTCATTAAGGCTCTAAAGAAGTTGAAAGTCTCTACTGACGTGATTCTCACCTAATTGATATTTAATTAAACTAAAATATTAACTTGACACTACGCGAACAATTACTAATATCTTGAGGGAGAAGAATTGCTTAAAATACTTAAGGGTAACGTTGCAATAATGACTATATCTTGGGTATTATTTGGAATTGGAACAGCAATCACAATGCCCTACTATTCACTTTACATTAAGGCTTTAGGTGGAACAGATTTTCATGTAGCATTAGTAATTTCTATGAGTAGACTTGCAGATATTCCATTAATAATTCCTGGAGGATACTTAACCGATATAATTGGTAGGAGAAAACTCATTATACCATTAACATGGATAGTTGCAATCCTATTATTCATATATGGATTAGCTCCAAATTGGCAATATTTACTTATTATAAGCTTTATAGATTCACTCCTACACTTCTATAGACCAGCATTACATGCAATACTTGTAGATTCGCTTCCACCTAAATTTAGGGCTAGAGGAATTTTGATTTCAACATTAATTCCAAATATTCCATGGTTAATAATGCCTCCCTTGGGCGGATGGCTCATAGATAGATATGGACTACTTGGATTCAGATTAGCCTATATTATAGCTGGAATAACTGGAGTGATAGCGGCAATTCTTAGAACAAAATTTCTAGTAGAAACATTACCAGCTGAGAGGAGAATCAAGACTATTAATAAAAGGAATATTTTAAGCTCATATCTCGATACAATTAAAGTAATAAAAGAGGTAAGGAAGGAAGTAAAGTATATGATTATTGGCAGCATGTTAATTAGTGGAATCACTGTATCAACATATGCATCATATGCAGTTATATTTACTAGTGAGATTATAGGTTTAAGCAAAGAATTATGGGGATGGTTTAACACTATAGGTATGGTAATAGCAATAATAATATCATTACTCTTAATCCCATATTTAGATAAAGCTTCTAGGAGAATTGTGATAGTTGCTTCAAGCTTAATTTACGTTTTAGGAATATCCTCCATACTCACATTAAATTACATTGGAGTTTTAATTTCAGTTATTCTTACTTCAATTGCATATACAATTTATCATCCAGCTTGGCAGGCATACATTGGCGATATCGTTAAAAAGGAATTGAGAGGGAGAATTAATGCTATCATTACAATTGCAACTGCATTTGGATTATTTTGGGGAAATCTATTTGTTGGCTACATTTACTCTATCAATCCGGTATTAACATTTGAAATTGGCGTTATTATCGGGTTTATAGAAGTGACATATTGGGCGATTACCATTAGAGAGCCTAAGGTAAGGCAAGTATAATAGAAGAAGAATTTACTTTAATGGCACATACATGCTTGATCTAGTAGCTCTTAGACCTGGTGCACCATGAATAACTCTCTTATTTGTTATTGAAAATTCTCCCAAGTAATGCCCAATCATTTCAGGTGTAATTGTTACTGGAATAAATTCCTTCCCATTATAAACATGAATTGTTAAACCAACCATTTCAGGTAAAATAATCATATCCCGACAATGAGTCCTAATAACTACCTTTTCTCCCCTCTCAATTCTCCTTTTAGCCTCCCTTATTTTTTCAAGTAATCTTCTTTGTTGAGGAGTTAATCCTCTCTTCAGACTTCTTCTTTGCCTAGATGGAAGTAGCTGAATAAACTGATCCATAGGCATCTTTAATAATTCCTCTAATGTATATCCCCTATAGGTGAATACTCTGGGCATTTGAATTCACCTTAATGTCTCTAGGGTAATGCTAGTTGTGTAGCTTATAAATGTTACTTTATGAATAACAACTATGAAGTGATTGAAATGGAATTTGAAGTTGAAGTAAAAGTTCCAGTTGAGGATTTTGAATCTTTAAGGAGAAAAATTAGAGAGATGAATGGTGAATTTTTAGGAATTATTAGTCAAATTGACTACTATTTTCAACATCCATGCAGAGATTTTAGAAAGACTGATGAAGCTCTTAGAATTAGAGTTAGTAATGGAAAAGTTTACCTAACTTATAAGGGTCCAAAAGTTAGTAATAAATCGAAAAGTAGAATTGAAATTGAAATTGAAATTTCAAATCTCGATGAAATGCTTAAAATTTTAAATCTACTTGGATTTAATTTAATTAAAAAAA
>CAZCCB010000006.1:23922-40123 GCA_964497155.1 uncultured Nitrososphaerota archaeon
GAGAGTTATGGCAAATAAATCACATTAAAATTAGTTTAGATAGCGTTAAAAAATTAGGAAAATTTATTGAATTAGAAAATAAAGGTGCCAATATTACCAGGATTGAAGAAGAGTTATTTAAACTATTAAAAAAGCTTAATCTAGACATAAAAAGTATAACCAGAAAATCATACTTAGAGTTAATACTTGAAAGGAATATTGAAAAATTTAATTCATGACATTTATTAATTTAAGTTATGAGGGATAATACTTGACGTTAATTGATGAAATATATGGTAAAATAATTGAAGCATCCAAGATTTTAGAAGGAATTATTCATAAAACACCATTAGATGGATCCAGAACATTCAGTTCTTGGACTAATAGTGAATTATATTTGAAACTTGAAAATTTACAGAAAACCGGTTCATTTAAGGTTAGGGGCGCTTATTATAAGATTCATAAATTAATTTCAGAAGAAAGAAAAGTTAATTGTGTCGTTGCAGTTTCAGCTGGAAATCATGCTCAAGGTGTTGCTTGGGCAGCTTCAACTGCAGGAATATCTTCAATTATTTTTATGCCTCAATTTGCTCCTGCAGCTAAAATTTCTGCAACAAAAGGTTATGGAGCTAAGGTAATTCTTTATGGAAAGACTCTAGAAGATTCATATGAAAAAGCAATGGAATTAGCTAGAAAAGAGGGATATGAATTTATACATCCATTTAATGATGTTGATGTTATTGCAGGTCAAGGAACAATTGGATTGGAAATTCTAAGTCAACTACCAGAAGTTGAAGCAATAGTGGTTCCAATTGGTGGTGGAGGATTAATTTCAGGAATAGCAATTGCAGTTAAAAGGAGAAAACCAGATGTGAAGATATATGGTGTTGAAGCTAAAAGAGCTGCATCAATGAAAGCTAGCATAGAGAAAGGAAGAATAGTTAAGTTAAGGAAGGTGGATACAATTGCAGATGGAATAGCTGTCAAGAGTCCTGGAGAAATTACGTTTAAAATAGTTAGTGAACTTGTTGATGATATAGTTTTAGTTGATGACTTCGAAATTGCAGATGCCATATTCAAATTACTTGAAAGAGCTAAAGTCGTAGCTGAACCTGCAGGTGCAGTTTCAATTGCAGCATTACTTTCAGGTAAAATTAATGTTAAGGGCAAAAAGGTAGTTGCATTAATTTCGGGTGGAAATATTGATGCATCATTATTAGCAACAATATTGGGTAAAGGATTAATAAATGAGGGGAGAATTATAAGACTATTACTTGAACTTCCAGATAAACCTGGAACATTAAAGAAAGTTCTCGGAGTAATTTCTGAAGCTAGAGCAAATATACTTGATATTTCAATTGATAGAGTATCTCCACAAGTTAAGCCTGGAAGAGCTATGGTATTAATAACTGCTGAAGTACAAGACCCAGAATATATCGATGAAATTACCAATAATCTTAAAAAGCTAGGCTATAGCTTAAGCATTTTATGAGGTGAAATATTGAGTAAAGAAGTAATCTTTACTGAAAACGCACCTAAGCCAGTTGGTCCATATAGTCAGGCAATTAAAGTTGGAAACTTCCTTTTTATTTCGGGTCAAATACCAATTGACCCTAAAACTGGGAAAATTGTTGAGGGAGGGATTAAAGAGCAAACTAGGAGAGTTTTGGAAAACATTAAATCAATTTTAGAAGCTGCAGGCTATACTTTGAATGATATTGTTGAGGTTTTTGTATTTCTTAAGGATTTAAAATTATTCAGTGAATTTAATGAGGAATATGCAAAGTATTTTATTGAGAAGCCACCTGCAAGGTCAACTGTTGCATGTGATATTCCTAAGGGAGCATTGCTAGAGATCTCTGTAATAGCATATAAGGGTGAATAAATTGGTTAATAGAACTAAGGAAACTATTGAAAAATGGATTTCAGAGCTAGATTACACTAATGTAATTAAAGTCATTAATGAGGGAATAAAGACAATACGGGATGAAATGAAGGGTTATGAAAAGTTAGTTACTAGAGGTGGATTAGTTGAGCTTAAAGATACATGTGGAAAGATGCTCGTTATTGGAGATATTCATGGAGACTTAGATACATTATTAAAGATCTTAAATAATGAATCAGTCATTGACAATTTAGATAGAAGTCAAATGTACCTAGTTTTTTTGGGAGATTATATTGATAGGGGAGATAAATCATTAGAAGCTATGGTTTTAGCATTAAAATTAAAGATAAATTATCCAGATAGAGTTATTTTACTTAGAGGTAATCATGAAGGGCCAGACGATTTAATTGCACATCCACATACATTTCCATATGAATTAAGCTTTAAATTTGGAGAAAGAGCTCAAGAGATTTACACTAAATTTAGAGAACTATTTAATTCAATGCCACATGCAGCTATAACTTATAATGGAATAGTCATGCTTCATGGCGGTGTTCCAACTGAAATTAATGATATTAATGATCTAATTAGAGCAAGGGAGCTTCATCCCCAATATCCTCATTTAACTGAAATTTTATGGAATGATCCTGATGAAACTGGAATTAAGGGAGCCTATCCATCACCTAGAGGAGCTGGGAAGATTTTTGGAGCAGATTGTACTGAGCATTTTCTCAAAATTGTCAATGGAAAAATCATTTTGAGAGGTCATGAAGCTACAGTCAATGGATACAAAATTAGTCATAAAAATAAGATTATAACATTATTCTCTAGATTGGGACCTCCATATTGGAATTTAAAGGCGGCATATGTACTATACGATTTAGAGAAACCAATTGAAAAGCTGCTAGAATCCATAAAATTAATTGAATAGTGGAAGCAAACTTTTTATAGCATCCAATTTAAAAGTGCTTAGCCTAAAACACATGAGTTTAAGTGGAGTATGGGTGAAGCTAATGCCTAACTGGGGATATTCAGTAATTGGATTAGATCCTGAAAAAACGGCTATAGCTAGTGGTAGGGATTTACGTATTTCATATAAGGCTGCAGTTGAAATTTGTTCATTTATTAAAGGTATGAATTTAATTGAAGCTCAAAAATATCTTGAAGATGTTATTAGGAAAAAGAAACCTATTCCCTTTAGAAGATTCACAGGTAAGGCTGCACATCATAGAGGAATTCAAGGTTGGCCCATAGTTAGATGGCCTGTTAAAGCTGCTAGAGAAATTTTGAAGGTTTTAAAGAGCGTCGAAGCTAATGCTGAATATAAGGGTTTAGATATTGATAGGTTGAAGATAATACATATAGCTGCCCAAAAGGGACCTAAAGTAAGAAAATTTATTCAAAGAGCATTTGGTAGAGCAACGCCATATTTTGAGCAATTAGTTCATATTGAAGTTGCAGTAGCAGAGGAGGAGTAGTCATGGTTAACGTGAAGAGGTACTTCATAATTGAAGGACTGAAAAGAATGGAAATAGATGAATATCTATCAGATAGACTTAGAAGGGCAGGTTATGCTGGAGTGGAAATTCAGAGAACTCCACTTGGAACTAGAGTTACAATTTATGCTGAAAGACCAGGCATTGTTATTGGTAGAGGCGGAGTAAATATTAGGGAGTTAGCCGAAATTCTTGAAAAGCGATTTGGAGTTGAAAATCCACAAATAGCTGTGGCTCAAATTCAAGTTCCCGAATTAAATGCTAAAATTATGGCTCTAAGAATTGCTAGGGCAATGGAGAGGGGAATACACTTTAGAAGGGCTGCATTCATAGCTTTGAGACAAATAATGGAAGCTGGAGCTAAGGGAGCTGAAATAATTATAAGTGGAAAGCTTAGAAGTGAAAGAGCTAGATATGAGAAATTTAAAGCTGGAGAATTATTGAAATCCGGAAAACCGCATGAAGAATTGGTTGATGAAGCAGTAACTTATGTTGCACTTAAACCTGGAATCTATGGAATTAAAGTTAGAATAATGCCGCCGACAAAAACTCCAGATGACATAATCATTAAAGAGGTAGCAATACCACCAAGTGAAGAGAGAAAAGTTGAAGTGGAGGGTGAAGAATAATGCCAATAATTAGGGTTAGTGAGATTAGGAAAATGAAGCCTGAAGAGAGAATGAAGAAATTGGCTGAATTAAGAGCTGAATTAGCTAGGGTTAGAGCTTTAGCTGCTAGTGGAACACCATTAGATAATCCGATGAGAATAAGGGAATTAAGAAGAGCAATAGCAAGAATACTTACAATTCAAAGAGAGGAGGAACTTGGAATTAGGAGGAAGAGCAAATGAAGATAACTCCAAGGAATATAGTTATGCATGAATTAATAGGTTTACATGTTAAGGTTAGTAATAGCACTCATCCAGGCTATATTGGAATTGAAGGTAAAGTAGTTTATGAAACTATGAAGACACTCCATATATTACATAAAGGAAAAGTGAAAATTGTTCCTAAATCATGCTCAACATTTCAATTTACACTTCCTGATGGAAGCATAGTTGAAGTTGATGGAAAAGTAATTTTAGCTAGACCTGAAGATAGGGTGAAGAGAATTCCTAAAAAGAGGTGGTGATAATGCCAGCTAGAAATATTGGAGTTCCAGGAATAAAGCCTCCAGAAGTGGAGTGTGATGATCCATTATGTCCATTTCACGGTCATTTAAAGGTTAGAGGGAGAATTATTGAGGGAATAGTTGTAAGTTCAAAAATGCAGAGAACAGTTATTGTTCAAAGAGATTATTTACATTATGTTCCAAAATATAAGAGATATGAGAAGAGAAGGTCGAGGATACCAGCACATAATCCACCATGCATTAATGCTAAAGAAGGAGATAAAGTTAAAATAATGGAATGCCGACCATTAAGTAAGACTGTATCATTCGTAGTTATAGCTAAGTTGGAGGAGAAGAAAGGTGGCGAAGAGAGGTAAAGGTGCAATAGGAGTATCATATAGACATGGAGTTAGTCCGGGACTACCAGTTGGAGCATATGTTAAATGTGCAGATAATAGTGGAGCAAAGGTAGTTCAAATTATAGGTGTAGTTGGATCAAAAACGAGGTTACGTAGACTCCCACATGCAGCTGTAGGCGATATGGTGGTAGTATCAGTTAAAGAAGGAAATCCTGAAATGAGGAGACAAGTATTAAGAGCAGTTGTAATTAGACAGAGAAAACCATATAGGAGAATGGATGGAACATGGATTCAATTTGAAGACAATGCAGTAGTAATAGTTACCCCGGAGGGAGATCCAAAGGGAACTGAAATTAGAGGACCAGTAGCTAAGGAAGCAGCAGAAAGATGGCCTAGAATAGCTGGATTGGCAACAATGATAATTTAGGAGGAAATATCATGAAAACATTATTCTGGAAGACAAAGTCTAAAAAACCTAAAAAGCAGAGGAAAGCACTCTTTAGAGCGCCATTACATAAGAGAAGGAAAATAATGTCAGCACCACTTGCACCTGAATTAAGAGCAAAGTATGGTAGGAGATCATTTCCAATTAGGAAGGGAGATACAGTATTAATTATGAGAGGAGATTATGCAGGATATGAAGGCAAAGTAATTAAGGTTGATTTGAAGAAATATAGAATTCATGTTGAAGGTGTAACGAGAAGGAAAACTGATGGAACAATAGTTTATGTTCCAATCCATCCATCAAAGGTTATGATAACTAGATTAGATCTTTCCGATTCAAGAAGAAGGGAAGCTCTTGAAAGAAAGTTGAGGTGAAATAATATGGGTAGAAAGGGACCTAAAAGACATTTAAAAAGATTTCCCGCACCAGCATTTTGGCCAATACCTAGAAAAGCATATACATTTACTGTTAGACCCAGTCCAGGGCCGCATCCATTAGATAGATGCATACCACTATTAATCGTAGTTAGAGACATCCTAAAATATGCTGAAACAGCTAGGGAAGCCAAGAAGATAATTAAGGAGAAACGAATTAAAGTTGATGGAATACCTAGAACAGACCATAAATTCCCAGTTGGATTAATGGATGTAATTGAAATTCCAGCTGCAAATGAATACTATAGGGTATTACCTCACCCACAGAAGGGATTAACGTTACATCCAATATCACCTGAAGAAGCGGAATTTAAGCTATGTAGAATTGAAAATAAAACTACAGTTAAAGGCGGACATATACAGTTAAATCTTCATGATGGAAGGAATCATTTAATTAGAATATCAGATCCCAAGAAGAGGGCTGAAGATATATTTAAGACCATGGATGTCATAAAATTAAGCATACCAAATCAAGAAATACTTGATCATATTAGATTTGATGAAGGAGTAATTGCAATTGTAATTGGAGGTAAAAATATAGGTTTAGTAGGTAGAATAGTTGAAGTTGAGAGGAGATTTGGTAGGCATAGAAGTATTGTTACATTAGAAACACCGAGTAAAGATTTATTTAAAACAAGTTTAATTTATACATTTCCAATTGGAGTTAATGAACCATTAATTTCACTTCCAAAGGAGGCTGGATGGAGTGGAAGCTGAAGAGAAAATAAATCCAATGACACAAATTAGAATAGAAAAAGTAGTTATTAATATGGCTGTAGGTCAATCTGGAGAAAAGTTAGAGAAAGCAGTTAAAGTACTCGAGAGCCTAACAGGTCAAAAACCATCAAGAAGAAAAGCTAAGAGGACAATTAGAGAATTTGGAATTCGACGTGGAGAGAATATTGCATGTGTAGTCACATTAAGGAAAGAGAAAGCTATAGAATTCTTACGCAAAGCTTTAATTGCCGTTGGAAATAAAGTTAAAGCTAAAAGCTTTGATGATTATGGTAATTTTTCATTTGGAATTAGAGAGCATATAGATATTCCTGGAGTTAAATATGATCCAAATATTGGAATATTTGGAATGGATATATGTGTATCATTTGAAAAGCCTGGATATAGAGTTAAGAGAAGGAGAATTAGAAGATCGAAAATTGGAAAGAAGCATAGAGTTACCAAAGAGGAAGCTATTGAATATTTAAGGAAAATGTTTGGAGTAGAAGTCATTTAGGGTGATTAGATTGGGTAAATATAGACCTCCAAAAGTTAGGAAATTCGGTAAAGGTGCTAGACCATGTAGAAGATGCGGCTCATATGGACCTATAATTAGGAAATATGGATTAAACTTATGTCGCCAATGCTTTAGGGAGGTAGCTGAAAAAATTGGATTTAAAAAATACATGTGAGGTGAATTAAATGACAATGATGGATACATTAGCCAATGCATTAGCAACAATAATGAATAATGAAGTTAGAGGGAAAAAGGAATGCATCATAATGCCAGCATCAAAATTAATAGCAAATGTACTTAGAGTAATGCAAAAGTATGGTTATATTGGTGAAATAGAATATATCGATGATGGAAGAAGCGGTAAAATAAGAGTACAATTATTAGGTAGAATAAATAGATGCGGAGCAATAAAACCTAGATTTCCAGTTAAATATAAAAAGATAGAGGATTGGGAAAAACAATACCTTCCAGCAAGGGATATTGGAATACTAATTATATCTACTTCAAAGGGAATCATGTCAAATAGAGAAGTAAAACAACAGAGAATTGGAGGAATACTTCTAGCATATGTGTATTAATTGTGGTGATAAAATGCCTAAAGCATATAAAGTTCAAACTGAAGTAGAAATTCCATCTGAAGTAGAAATTAAAATTGAAAATAAAAGGGTTATAGTTAAGGGTCCTAAGGGAACTCTTGAAAAAGATTTTTCTCATGCAAGAAATATATTTTTAAGAATTAATGGCAATAAGGTTATTATTGAAACTTTCTTTCCACGTAAGAAAGATGAAGCTCTAGTTGGAACCATAGCTGGTCATATAAAAAATATGATTAAAGGAGTAACTAAGGGATTTAAGTATAAAATGAAAATTATTTATGCTCATTTCCCAATTTCAGTTAAAGTTCAAGGTGATAAAGTTATAATTGAAAACTTTCTAGGTGAAAAAGTTCCTAGAATAGCTAAAATTTTTGGCGATGTTAAAGTAACAGTTAAAGGTGATGATATAATAATAGAGGGAATAGATATCGAGGCAGTAGGACAAACAGCAGCAAATATTGAACATGCAACTAGAATTAAAGATAAAGATCCAAGAGTCTTCCTAGATGGAATATATGTTTATTCTAAGGAGTGATTAAAATGGCTAAATTAACTAATGAAGTGAAGTTAAAACTATTAAAGTTAAGAATGAAGCTCAAAAAGAGGAAACCAGATTTCCTAAGACCATGGCATTGGAGATTAAAGAGACTTGGAACAGCATGGAGAAGACCAAAAGGATTAGATGATAAACATAGACTTAAACGTAAGGGATATCCACCACCAGTTGAAATAGGATATAGAGGACCAAAAGCAGTTAGAGGATTACATCCATCAGGATATGAAGAAAAAATAGTTTATAATGTAAAGGATTTAGAGGGATTAGATCCATCAATACATGCAATAAGAATAGCGCATACAGTTGGAAGAAGGAAAAAAGCTGAAATAGTAAAAAGAGCATTAGAGCTAGGGTTAAAAATATTAAATCCCGGTGAGTTTTTAAGAGAAGCTGAAGAATAGTGAGGGATCAAAGGATGCCAATGACACTTAGAACAGTTAGAAGACTGGCAGCAGACATTCTCGGAGTAGGGGAGAATAGAATATGGATAGACCCAGAAAATTTAGATAGAATAGCTGAGGCAATGACACGTGAAGAAGTTAGAGCATTAATTAAGGATGGATTAATAAAAGCAAAACCAATTAAAGGAATAAGTAGAGCCAGAATAAGGAAAAGAAAACTTCAAAAGAAAAAGGGAAGGAGAAAGGGGCCGGGAAGCAGGAAAGGACCGACAATTAATAGAAAAAGATTATGGATAATGAAAGTTAGAGCACAAAGAAAATTCTTAAGACTATTAAGGAAAAGGAGAATTATCACAAAGAAAGTTTATAGAAAACTTTACATGATGGTTAAGGGTGGAGCATTCGACAGTATAGCTCAAATAAAAACATACATTAAGGAGCATGGATTAGCAAGGAGGAGATAGCATGGCTAGAGGACCAAGATATAAAGTTCCATTTAGAAGAAGAAGAGAAGGAAAGACAAATTATAGGAAGAGATTAAAATTAATATTATCTGGAAAGCCAAGATTAGTTGCAAGGAAAACAATTAATTATATTATTGCTCAAATAGTTGAAGCAAAAGTTGAGGGAGATAGAGTAATAGCAGCAGCACATTCAAGTGAATTAAGGAAATTCGGTTGGAAAGCTTCATGCGATAATACACCAGCAGCATACTTAACTGGATTACTAGCAGGATATAGAGCATTAAAAGCTGGAGTAAAGGAGGCAGTATTAGATATAGGTTTACATAGACCAACGAAAGGAGCAAGAGTATTTGCAATACTTAAAGGTGCAGTCGATGCAGGACTAAGCATACCTCATTCAGAAGAAATATTACCATCAGAAGATAGAATTAAGGGAGAACACATAGCAAATTATGCTAGAATACTTAAAGAAGAAAATCCAATGAAATACGAGAAACATTTTTCCCAATATTTAAAGAGAGGATTAGAACCAGAAAACCTTCCATCCCATTTTGAAGAAGTTAAAGAAAATATAATTAAATCCTTGGAGGTGAGTAAATGAGTAGAACTGGATACAATATTGAGGAATGGATTCCAAGAACAACTATAGGAAGATTAGTTAAAGAAGGAAAAATTACTTCAATATATCAAATATATGCAGCAAATATACCTATAATGGAACCGCAAATAATAGATATTTTAGTTCCAGATTTAAAACATGAAATACTCGATATAAGCATAGTTCAAAAACAAACTGATGCAGGAGAAATGAGCAGATTTAAAGTTGCAGTTGTAGTTGGAAATGAAAATGGACTTGTAGGTATAGGAACAGCAAAAGCTCGACAATTAAGATTTGCAATTAATAAAGCAATTGAAAATGCAAAATTAAATGTAATACCAGTTAAAAGAGGATGCGGAAGCTGGGAATGCTCATGCAATAGGCCGCATAGCGTACCATTCAAAGTAACTGGTAAAAGTGGAAGTGTAGAAATAACATTAATACCAGCACCTAGAGGAGTTGGATTAGTTGCAGGAGATGTTGCTAAACTGGTATTAAGATTAGCTGGAATACAAGATGTATGGACCAGAACTAGAGGAGAAACAAGAACAACACTAAACTTTGCAAAAGCAACATTTGAAGCATTAAGAAAAACATATAGATTCAAATTAATGGGAGCCTGATAAAATTGCCAAGATTACTAGCAGTAATTAGGATTAGAGGAAGAGTTGGAGTAAGTAGGGAAGTTAAGGATACATTAAAAATGCTTAGATTACATAGGAAAAATCACGCAGTGATTATAGATGATAGACCAAGCTATTTAGGAATGCTAAAAAAGGTAGTAGATTACGTAACTTGGGGAGAAATAACACCAGAAACATTAGCATTAATGCTCAGAAGAAGAGGGGAATTAGTTGGAGGAAAAAAGTTAACTGATGAATATGTAAAGGAGAAGCTCGGACTAAATAGTATTGAAGAATTAGCACAAGCAATATTTGAGGGTAAAATAAACTTGAAGGATATACCAGGATTAAAGCCAGTATTCAGATTGCATCCACCAAGTAGGGGATTTAGGGGAAGCATAAAGAAACATTATAAGGCAGGTGGAGAACTGGGATATAGAGGATTAGCTATTAATGAATTAATTAAGAGAATGTGTTAATTGGAGGAAATCCATGATCGAGGATAAAGATAGAGATAAAGAAAAATTTCCATTTTGGTTTTTAGACATAAATAAAATTGATGAAATTCTTACTCATATAGCTGAAGATTTAATGAAATATTTAGAGGGTCCACTTTCAAATTATGATAATACGTATTCGATTCAATCAAATAAAAAGTCTATATTCGAAATATGTAATGAAAATCAACCATTAATAGATATTATTGAGGATGAAAATTATATTAAAATATACGTTGAACTTCCGGGAGTAAAAAGAAATGAAATAAACATTAGAGCTTTAGAAAATGAAGTTATCATCATAGTTAAATCTAGAAACATAATGTTTAGTAGAAGTATACCCTTATCTTCAAAAATAGATCCTCAATCTTCAACTGCAAGATTTAGGAATGGAGTACTGGAAGTAAAATTAAAGAAGGAGAAAAGTCTTTGGAGAAAAATGATTGAAATTATATGAGATAGTAGGTGTTAATTATGGTTGTTAGGAGAAGGAGGAAAATTAGGAAGTATAGGGGAAGTAGAACATGTGGCTGGGGTAGAACTGGTCAAAATAGAGGGAAGGGACTTAAAGGTGGATTTGGAAAATCAGGTAGACATAAACATCATTGGACTTGGGTTGTAAAGTATGCTCCAGACTACTTCGGTAAACATGGATTTAAAACACCGCCAAGCACTAGACCTGAAATTAAGCCAATTAATGTAGGTAAATTGGATGAAATAGCTAACGATTTAATTTCAAAAGGATTAGCCACAATGGAAGAGGGAAAAATAGTAATTAATATACTGAAAATAGGATTCAATAGAGTTTTAGGTTCAGGGAAAGTAACTAAACCATTAAAAATAATTACACCATCTATTTCAAAGAGAGCTGAAAATAAGATAATTAAAGCTGGTGGAGAAGTAGTTAAGTTATAAAATATCAATATATAAGATATTTTAGCTAATCAATTATTGGAGAGGAGCATATTGCGTGCAATAGATGTACTTGAACCAATAGTAAGAGCATTACCAGAAGTATCACGTCCAGAGAGAAAATTAACTTTAAGGGAGAGAATTATTTGGACGGCAATAGTATTAACAATATATTTGATTATGAGTGAAATTCCACTTTATGGAATTACTAGAGGAGTAGGATATGATCCATTCCTATATATGAGAATGCTATTTGCATCCAAAAGAGGAACATTAATGGAATTAGGTATAGGACCAATTGTAACTGCAGGATTAATAATGCAACTTCTAGTTGGATCAAGAATATTGGAACTAGATTTTACTGATCCAAGAGATAGGGCGCTCTTTACTGGAGCGCAAAAATTAATGGCAATTATTTGGGGTGGAGTACAAACTATAGCATATATTGCAGGTGGAGCATTTGGACCACTGCCATTAGATGCAGCAATATTAGTATTTACTCAATTAATGATGGCAACAATAATTGTAATGCTATTGGATGAAATGGTTCAAAAGGGATGGGGACTTGGAAGTGGAGTAAGCCTCTTTATAGCTGTGGGTATAGCTCAGCAAATAGTATGGCAATCATTCTCACCATTATTGGCTAGAGATGGAAAATATCTTGGAGCAGTACTAGCATTCATACAAACATTAATAAGTGGGGAAGGAATAATAGCAGCGTTAATTAGACCTGGAAATCTACCAAGCATGATTGGATTAATAACCACATTCATAATATTCATAGTAGTAATATATCTTGAGGGTATGAGAATTGAAGTTCCAGTGGTATTCTCAAGGTATAGAGGGGTTAGAGCGAAAATACCATTAAAATTCCTCTATGTATCAAACATACCAATAATATTTACATCAATGCTATTCGTAGATCTAAAAATAATATCACTTTTACTTTGGAGACAATTTAATCCAGCGAATACAAATATGTTTTTAAATTGGCTTGGAATGTTTAATGCAACAGATAATACTCCAATTGGAGGATTAGCTTATTATGTAACTCCACCAATAGGATTGTCATCAACAATGCAAGATCCACTTCATGCATTAATGTATAGTGCACTACTAATAATATCATCAGTATTATTCGCAGTAATATGGGTTGAAGCATCAGGATTAAGTCCAAGAGACCAAGCACAACAATTAATCCAATCTGGACTACAAATACCTGGATTTAGGAGTTCACCAAGAATAATTGAAAGACTACTTAAGAGATACATTCCAGTATTAACAGTTCTAAGTGGAATAATAGTGGCAGTAATAGCTGCAGTAGCAGATGTTATTGGTGCAATTGGATCTGGAATGGGAGTTCTATTAATGGTTGGAATAATCTATCAATATTGGAGCATATTAACTCAAGAGCAAATTGAAGAACTATATCCAGTAATTAGAAAGATTATGGGAGAGAAATAATATTTTTATTCTAGTTTAAATGATAATTGAGCTAGCAATTAAGTGAGCGTGAAACTCATGCTTGACTGGATAGTTAATTGGTTATCAAATGTACTTGGACCATTCAGATATCCACCATTATCAACCATAGCAGTATTATTAATAAGTTTAGGAGTAGGATTAACTACGGTCATAGCTAATTACATATTTCTAGATGTTAATAAATTAAGAAAAATTGCAGCTGAAGTAAAGGAATGGAGAAGGGAAATGAGGATAGCATTAATGAATAATGATAAAAAGAAGCTAACCAAATTAAGGAAGAAGGAACCATATATTAGAAGGCTTGAAGCTGAATTAATGGCTGAAAGAATGAAGCCATCATTAATATTTATGATCCCTCTCTGGATATTCTTCATAATATTTGCAGGAGTATTTGCAACGGAATTAGGATATGTAGCCAAACTTCCATTCTCACTCCCATTTGCAGGTGATAAAGCTAATTTCGTTACATGGTATATTATATGTTCAATATTAACTCTCCCAATTATTCAAAAAATATTTAAACTCTCATTTTAAAGGTGAATTAACATGCCCAGAGGAGCATATAGGTCTAGGAGTTTAAAAAGAAAATATGTGAGAACACCTGGTGGAAGAATTGTTATTCACTATTTTAAGAGAAGACCAAATCCAGCTAAATGCGCATTATGTAAGAGGGAACTTCATGGAGTACCTAGACTTAGACCATCAAAATTAAGACAATTACCAAAAAGCTTAAGAAAACCGACAAGGCCATTTGGAGGAAACTTATGTCCAAAATGTCTAGAAAAATTATTGAAGAAAGCTGTTAGGGAGGCAATTATTTAGTTGAAACATAAAATAGTTATAACTGTAAGTGGACCTCCAGGATCAGGGAAAACGACATATGCAAAAGTAATAGCTGAAAAATTCGGTTTAAGATACTTCTCAACAGGAAGATACTTTAGAGAATTAGCTATGAAATATGGAATGTCACTTAAAAAATTCCATTATAAAGCTGAAAAGGATAGTAAGATAGACTATGAAGTTGATAAGAAAGCATTAGAGGAAGCAAGAAGGGGTGGAGTAGTTTTAGATGGACATCTAACTGGATGGACAGCAAAAGATTATGCAGATATTAAAATTTATTTAACAGCACCACTCCAAGTAAGAGCTAAAAGAATAGCTAAAAGAGATATGGTAAGCATGGATGAAGCAATGGAAGAAATAAAAATAAGAGAAGAAAGCAATAAGAGGAGATTTCTAAAATTTTATGGAATAAACATTAATGATCTAAGTATATATGATATAGTTATTAATACCGAAAAATGGGATGAAGAAACAATTAAACAGACATTAATAAATCTAATTGAAAAATACTTAAAAGAAAGAGGAGAATAGCGAAACTCTTTTTAACATTAATTAACTCTAGATTAACAGCCTAACAATAAGCTAGAGGTGATGCCGTTATGGCTGCAATTGAAATTGGAAGAATATGCATCAAAACTAGAGGTAGAGAAGCTGGAAGAAAATGTGTAATTATAGATTTAATAGATGATAAATATGTCCTAATAACTGGACCAAAAGATGTAACTGGAGTTAAGAGGAGAAGAGTTAATATTAAACATATAGAACCAACCCAAATTAAAATTGATATTAAACCAGGAGCAAGTGATGAAGAAGTAAAGAAAGCATTAGAAGAGCATGGACTAATAGAAAAAATGAAGGAGAAAATCAAAATAAAAATCGAATAATAATTCTATTTATTTTGAGGTGCATAAATTGAGTAGAAGAATTCTACCAGCAGATGTGAAGAGGGAAGTATTAATTAAAGCTGAAGAACCAACAGATCCAAATTATGGGTGCAGACCAGAAGAAAGACCAATAGAACAATACATCAAACTTGGAATAATAAATTTAGATAAACCACCAGGACCAACAAGTCATGAAGTAGTAGCATGGGTTAAAAGAATATTAAATGTTAAGAAAGCAGGTCATGGAGGAACCCTAGAGCCCCTCAATTGAGGGGCGGGGAAATCCTAAAGTAACTGGAATACTTCCAATAGCAATTGAAAAAGCAACAAAAGTATTAAGAGCAATAGTACATGCAGGGAAAGAATATATCTGCGTAATGAGACTCCATGCACCAGTAAGTGAAGAAAAAATAAGGAAAGTATGCAAGGAATTTGAAGGAAAAATATATCAGAGACCACCATTAAAATCATCAGTAAAAAGAGTAGTTAGAATTAGAACAATATATTACATTGATGTACTGGAAATTCAAGGTAAAGACGTATTAATGAGAGTAGGATGCCAAGCAGGAACATATATTAGAAAATTATGCCATGACATTGGAATAGTTTTAGGTGTAGGAGCACATATGCAAGAATTACGTAGAACACGATCAGGACCATTCAAAGAGGATGAAACCCTAGTAACATTATACGATTTAAGAGATGCCTATGACACATGGAAAGAAGAAGGAGATGAAACTCTACTGAGAAAAGTAATACTACCAGTGGAGGCAGCAGTAAGACACTTGCCAAAAGTAGTTATTAGAGATAGTGCTGTAGATGCAATATGTCATGGAGCAGACCTAGCAGCACCAGGAGTACTCAGACTTGAAACAGGAATTAAAAGAAATTCACTAATAGCAATAATGACTCAGAAAGGGGAACTAGTAGCATTAGCTCAAGCAAGAATGAATACACATGAAATACTTGAAGCGGAAAGAGGAATAGTAGCCAAAACAATTAGAGTAATAATGGATAGAGGAACATACCCTAAAATGTGGAAAAGCTAAATTGAGAGAAAAGTAACAAGAATAATAGTAAATAATTAGCCGGGGTAGCCTAGTGGTAAGGCGCAGGCCTGGAGAAAGCTTCCCGTAAGCCTGTGCCCCTTCACGGGGCTCGCGGGTTCGAATCCCGCCCCCGGCGTTATTAAATCCAATTTATGAGAACTGCGGTACATTAGTTTACGTATATTAGTAATAAATGCAGTATTAACATTACTATTAATTTCATTAAGTCAAATAGCAACAGGATTAAAGAAAAGAGATTTTGAAAAAGTATAAATAAAGAAGTTAATGAAAGATGTAAAAGTGAAAACGCAATATTTTAGGTAAAACAGCTCAAATCGCTAAATAGCTTTAGAA
>CAZCCB010000007.1:0-17834 GCA_964497155.1 uncultured Nitrososphaerota archaeon
GAGCGCCTGCCTTGCACGCAGGAGGTCGCGGGTTCAAATCCCGCCCGGTCCACCATTTTTTTATAATTTAATTATTATATTATTATATTGTTTAAATTGAATTTTAGAACGATATTATTAAATATTTAGAATACAATTGAAATTTGGATGATGACTAAACAGTCGGCCGACTGGTGATGAACCCGAAGTTAACTGACAAATTAATTATATTATAAATTTATTTAGGAGTTATGATAATGGATCTTCCAATTAGAATAATAGCATTCACTATACTTGGAGCAGCACTTGATTCATTAACAACCCATATATTGATCAGAATATCTGAGGGAGAGGAGCAGAATCCAATACTGAAGGTATTGTTAAAGAAATTTGGACAAAAATCTCTCATAATATGGTTTCCAATAGAAGTATTATTAGTTATTCTGTTTTTACAGTTGAGCTCAGGAACCTTCATGCAAATCTTAATATTACTTGCTCCATGGATAGCAGTAACCATAAACATTATTCAAATATTAAAAATAAAATTTCATGTAACATAGGTTGGAGGTCTACGCTTACTGCTTTCAACTTTACGCACTATACTTGGCAATGGAATTGGCGGAGGAATATTTAATGTTCTAGATAAAATGACCGCCTCAACAATAGCCATATTTAAAATAGATTGTAAAATTAATGGTGAGGGTTTACTCTTATCTTGCTGCTTAATTAACTTCTCAAGTTCAGATTTAGGTCCTGAAACATTAATTAAACCCTTAATTCTCAATTGAGCTACTGGAGGACGATAGTTAACTGAGAAAATAAATTCAGCTTGAGCTAAATTCTCACCTACAGATTTAAAATTCATAACATTAAGATTAGTATCTATTTGTAATGAAGCTGGAAAAGGTTTATCAATAGGCCATAATCTTTCTCCATTAACACTCATAATTAGAATCTTAATTTGCATAAAGAATACACCAAGAGAAGATATTTAATATTAAATTTAAGAATTTCTATTCAAAAAATAGGAACATAATTCAGAAACAGGACAACTATCACATTTCGGATTCCTTGGCCTACAATATCTTCGGCCCAGCATAATTAAAGCAAAATGAGCTTTAACATAGAGAACGTGGGGTATACTTGATTCGATGATTAATCTAACCTCTTCATAATCAGCATTTAATGGAGCAAACCCCATCCTCTTAATAACTCGAAAAATATGAGTATCGATAGGGAAAACTGGTTTATTACAAGCAAAAAGTAAAATTATATCAGCAGTCTTAGGACCGATGCCAGGAAGAGACATTAAAGTTTTTCTAGCCTCATTTAAAGGAAGAGTTAATATATTTTCAAGTTTACCATCAAACTGCTCAATTAAGACTCTAGAGATTCTCTTTAAAATTTTAGCCTTAATTCTATATAACCCAGCTACATGAAGAGCTGACTCAATTACATTAACATTAGCCTCATCAATAGATTTAGGATTCAATTCAATAACACTCTTTAAACGATTAAAAGCACGATAAGTGTTTCTCCAATTGGTATTTTGGGAAATTATGGTTAAGATGAGTAATTCGAATGGAGACACTTTAGGTATTGAAGGAAGAGAATTAAAATGATTAATTAAAGTTTTAACCACTTTTAAAAGATCATTTCCATTCAAATTCATTCACCAATTAATATTCAATGAAAAGAAGTTAATCGCATTATTAGTAGTAACATCAGCAACCTTATTAACACTAATACTCTTTAATTCGGCGATTTTTTTAGCAGCATATATTATATTAGCAGGTTCATTTCGCCGACCCAGAAAGGGAGAAAGAACAGGAGAATCAGTCTCAAGCATTAATTGTTCTAACGGAAGAGCTTTAACAAGTCTTTGTTTCTGTTTAGATCTCCAAACAGAAGTTGGAATAGAAAAATAATAGCCGGCCTCAGCAGCCTTAACGGCCCAACTAATTCTACCATCATAAGCATGCATTAAAACCTTCTCAGCACCTTCTTCAAATAGAATTTGTAATGCATACTTACCAGCACTCCTAGAATGAACGATAATAGGAAGATCTAAATCCTGAGCTAAATGAATCCAATTCCTGAAATATTCCTGCTGAATTTTTCTTAAGCCCGGATCCCTAACATAATAATAATCAAGACCAACTTCACCAACACCAACAATTCTAAATCTCTGTTCCCTGATCAAGTTATAGACACGCTTCATAGAATCATAATTAAAATCGGTAGGATCCCAACCCAAAGAAACAAATATAAAACCACTATAATCATGAGAAATCTTCAAACTCTTAATAGCCTCCTTAAAAGATAAACTAGAAGTTATAATAGCCAAAACACCGGCCTCTTTAGCACGTCTCAAAACTTCACTACGATCCTTATCAAAAACTTCATCTTCAACATGACAATGAACATCCACAAAATTCATGGTACCAACACCACAATACAATATTAATTAAAGTCTAGAAACCAAAGCTGAAAATTGATGTAAAAGAAAACGAAAAACTTCCTTAGTTTTAACAGGTCTCAATCTATAGGCTGCAATAATAATTTTAGCCAAAACACGATCAGAAGGAATATCACGCCTACTAGCTCTACCAAGATATCGATAAAGTTGAGAACGAGAAATACCAATTTCCTTAGCAGCTCTATAAATATTACCACCACAAGCTTCTAGAACAATCTCAAGAAACCTATATCTTTCCCTTAAAGGAACAAATGAAGAAAGAACATAAACCCTTTCCTCATCAATATAAGCCAAACCTAGATACCCCTATATTTCTACTGGAAATACTCCTAATAAAAATAGTTTATGATATTTTATTGTAAAAATAAATACTCCATCCGTATTTTGATTCTTATCTTTTTAAGATTTATTATCTGAATTTGTTGAAGTAAAAGGTCTAACTAACTAGACCTAAATGTTTTCGAAGCCACATATTCTTATTTTTCCACAAGAAGTGTAGGGGTTTCAGGGTAAATGAATAAATACTTTCTATTCTCACCAGAAACTTTTCTCACCAATAACTCTCTGATGGTTATTGATGCCTATAGACACCATATTTTTCAAATATTTTTATGTTCTCCGGGCCAGCAGCAGTGATGATCACTTGATTATTTTTATAGTTCCAGTTGGCTTCATTCCTATTTTCTCACTAATACTACTGATGAAAATTTTAGTTTATTATTTGATGAACTATAAAAGTAATGTTCACATATGCTTCATTTCGTATATATAAATCTTTCTATCTTTAAATCATTAAATGTGCAGTTCCAACATGGGACTAAAGATATATGAGCTCATCAAGTTTAAACATTTTTGTTTTCTTCTACCAAGCTAGTTTTACTCAGTTTCATAAAAACTCGATTAGAATAGTTCATTCTATAGTTGACTCATCAACTCCTTATGCGTTCTGATCAACACTACTTACCCTTTATATGGTAAATGAAATTTGTTGTCAACAAATTAGACCCCTCTATTTCCACTGGAACCACTGGAAAAGTATTTCTGCTTCTTTTCACCAAAAAATAAATGAAGAACAACTTCTTTTAGACGAATTTTTTGTAGAAATCCCTTATAATCTAAAAATAAGATTTTTTCTAGCTTTTCTTTTTATTATTCTTGTTATTAACTGATTATAACCGAAAAGCTATTATATGTAGGCTCATTTTATTTTTAGAAGGTACTTGTGGAGAGTGTATTTTTATGAAAAAAGCAAAATGGCGGATAGAGTATACTTCGCCTCATGGCGAAAAAATTTCAATTGCTCTTGAAGGAAATTTTGATCCAGTTAAGATTAAGCAGTTATTGGATCTTATTGAATTATTTTCTAATTCTAGCATGTCACACTTTATTGAAAGTAGTTCAAATCACACTTCTATGTCACATACCTCTATGTTGGATGATGATGTTAATAGAGGTTCATTGAAAGAAAGATTAATTCTTCTTCTTAATAAGCGTTTTAGAAATATGTGGTTTACTAGTAAGGATGTTGCATCTGCATTTTTTGAGGAATATGGTGAAATTATTCCCGTTAATATTGTTGCTACTTATTTGGCTAGATTTCATTATTCCGGAATGCTTATTCGTCGTGGTTCAAGGGCGAAATGGAAATATAGAATTTCACCTGAATTGGTTTCAAGAGAAGAATCTAATATTTAACTTTGATTTATTATTCTAATTGCTCTTCGAGCATTACTATTTGTTTTACTTTCTCAGGTACCCTATATGCGTATGGCCATACTGACTCGTCTCTTTCCAAGAATCCTTTTTCATATAGTTTTTTAAGTAGTCTGCAAGCATGTTCTCTAGCTTTTCCTATTCTTTTGGCTATGCTTGTTCCTCCTCTTAATTCTGGATGTTTAATTAGAAGTTTTATTATTTGTTTTTCTGTTTGTGTTAATTTAGCATATTGTGACATTAAGTCACTTTCTGTGACTTGTGATATTGATGTTGCTTTTTTTCTTTCTTCAATTTCTTTTCTTGCTAATGTTGTTTTCCTTAATGGTACTCTAACGACTTCTCTTGATATTGCTTCTTCTATTCTTCCAACTCCTCTTGGCATATACCCTATTCTTTCCTTATATTCTTCGGCTTTTTTAATGTTATTTGATAATTCTTCGATGGCAAATTCAATCTTACGTATTCTTCCTCTTATGTTTGTTATGTCATCTTCAATCATGTCTAAGCGTTCTTCTAATGACCTTAACTTTGATAGTCTCCTTAATATTAGCTCTAAATATTCAAATATATCTCTTCTTAACTCTTGGATTACTTTATGAAATTCTATTGTCTTAGTTTTTTCCATATTCTCAATCCTTGATTTATTACGTAATCATAATTATGTAATCTCTCACTTAAAGCTCTTTTGCACGTTACATAATTTTTATATCACATTAATAAACATTAATGATCCTTCTCAAGTTAGGCTAGGCCCCTATTTGTTCAGTGCCTCTGCTTCAGCTAATAAAGGTTGCTGGTATTATTTTTATCTTGATAGTGATGTAAATGTTACAGTTATCACAAAATCACTTATCACTTAACCATAATGCTTAAATGACTTTGACATTTCATTAAGTTAGAGGAATTCATTATGCTGAAAAGAGCAACTATCCATGTTAGCGGTATAGTTCAAGGTGTTGGTTTTAGACCATTTGTTTATAGATTAGCTACTTCTCATAGTTTAAAGGGTTATGTTTTAAATTTAGGAGATGCCGGTGTTGAGATTGTTGTTGAGGGTGATTATGAAAAAATTATAGATTTCATACGTGATTTAAGGTTAAAGAAACCTCCCACGGCTAGAATAGATTCTATTCAAGTTTCTTGGGAAGATTTTAAGGGTGAGTTTGATAGTTTTAAAATAGCGATTAGTTCATTTAAGCGATCAGGACTTGTTTCCACAGTTCCTCCTGATGTTGGTATATGTGATGAATGTGTTAAAGATATTTTGACGCCGGGCCGGCGGTGGTTTAATTATCCTTTTACTTGTTGTTCCATTTGCGGCCCACGTTTCACTATAATCTATGATTTGCCCTATGATCGTGAGCGTACCTCTATGAAGAGTTTTCCTCTTTGTCCAGCTTGTAAATCTGAATATGAGAATCCTTTGGATAGGCGTTATCATGCTGAAGGTATATGTTGTCCTAATTGTGGTCCTAAAATGTTTCTTTATGATAGAAAAGGGGAGTTGCTCAATGTAGAGGATCCCATAAAGGAAGCAGCTGAACTTATTGGGGATGGGTATATTGTTGCTGTTAAGGGTATTGGTGGTTTTCATATTGCAGCTAAAGCAATTGATGATGATGTTGTCTTAGAGTTGCGTAGAAGACGTAGGAGGCCCCAGCAACCCTTTGCAGTTATGTCTCCTGATATTTTAACAATAAAAAGTTTTGCAATAGTTGGTGAAGTTGAGGAGAAGCTATTAACTTCATATCAGCGTCCAATAGTCTTACTTAGAAAATCCTCCAATTATTACTTGTCGGAATATGTTTCTCCAGGGTTACATACTATAGGTGTGATGTTGCCTTATACTGGTATTCACTTACTTTTGTTAAAGTATTCTCGTGAGCCAGCTTTAATAATGACTAGTGGTAATTATCCTGGAGAGCCGATGGTTATAAGTAATGAAGATGCTTTTGATCGCTTATCGAGTATTGTGGATTACTTCCTTGTTCATAATAGAGAGATTATTAATAGATGTGATGATTCAGTTATGCGTGTTTCCTCTAATTATCCTATTTTTATTAGGCGTTCTCGTGGTTTCGCTCCTTCTCCAATTAAGTTAGATAATTTAGAGGGGTTTAGGGATAATGTTATTGCTTTAGGTGCAGAACTGCAAGTTACTGGTGCAATCTTATATAGGAATCATTGCTTTCTTACTCAACATATTGGTGATACTGTAGATTTGAAAACTCTTGATTTTCTTGAGTATGCGATTTCATTTTTGATGAGAGTTCTTAGAATGAAGAATCCTAGTATTATAGCTTGTGATTTGCATCCAAACTTTAATACAACGAAACTGGCTTTCTTAATGGCTGAAAAATTTAATGCTGAAGTTGTTCAGGTTCAGCATCATTTTGCTCATTTAGCTTCTTTGATTGCGGAGCATAATCTTCCTATAAATGAAGCTGTTGTTGGCATTGTGATTGATGGTTATGGTTATGGTTTGGATGGTAATGCTTGGGGTGGAGAAATAGTACTTTATAAGGATAAATCTTTTGAGCGTATGGGTCAGATAGATTATCAATTTATGCCTGGCGGTGATTTAGCAACTTACTATCCTGCGAGAATGCTTGCTGGAATGATGTTTAAATTGTTTTCATTAGATGAGGTTCGCAGCTTTTTAATTTCGCATTGCATTAAAGGTTTTAGATATGGTGTTTCTGAAATTGATGTTGTGCTTAAGCAGTTGTCAAGTGGCTTTAATGTTCATTTAACATCAAGCTTAGGTAGAGTCTTAGATGCTTTTTCTGCTTTATTTGGTGTTTGCTATAAGCGTACCTATGAGGGTGAACCAGCGATGAAATTTGAGTCCTTTGCAATATCAAATTCAACATTGGATAAGTATTCTAAGGAAATTGATTTGACGGTTCCAATTATTTTTGATAGAAAGGGATTTGCAGTAATAGATGTTGGTAAACTTCTTCGTAAAACATTCGATTATATGTCTAGTTCAATAAATCCTAGAGCTTTAGCTTATCTTATCCATAGGGCCCTTGGTAGAGCTTTAGGAGAAGCTGCAGTTAGAATTGCTAAGGACGTTAATGCTAAGTATATTGGAGTTTCTGGTGGTGCTGCAGTAAATGAGTTGCTCTTATCAACTATTGCTAAGATCGTTTCTAAAAATAATTTAAAATTGCTAGTGCATAGGTTAGTTCCTCCCGGAGATGGAGGCTTAAGTCTTGGCCAGGTCTTTTATGCATCAATTTTAGGAAAATAATATGTGATGTGATTTTATTTCAATAAATCACATGTCACGTATCACTTTATTATACCTTAATTTCATGTAGATTCACTGTACTTTCAGTTATTAATTCTCCTTCAGGTAATCTTTAATTTTAATCTTATTTTCAACTGTGATTCTGTTTATTTATTCACCTTAATCTTATGGAGGATTTCTCTACATGAGTCTATATATTATTAAAATAAAATTTTTAAGTTAAAGATGCGAGAATTAAAAATTCTCATCGGGTAATGTTACTTTGATAAAATGGTTATCAACTTAATATGTATGGTAATATTGTGAGGAATATTGCTATCACATGTGTTAAGGCAAACATTTTCTTTAATGTATTTATTGAAATGTTTATTACTTGAGCTATTTTTTGAATAAATTCTTGACCCAAAACTTTCACATTAACCTCATTTATCTTAATTGCATATCTAGCATGTTTTTTTATTTGATAAACTTTTCTTATTTGCTTTATAATATGGTTTATTAAGATATTGTAATCAGTTTTTTCACCTATAGGATGATATCCTCTACGACCTGGTTCTAAAGCATTTACGCTATGGGTATCTGTAGTTAATAGTTCGACATTATTGAAGCCTAAACTATGTAGTTTTTCTAGAATTTTTTCTCTAAATTCTGGTATCATATTGTTTCCATCAAATACTGAAAATATGAAGTCTTTTCCATTAACTTCAATAATGAGTGTGGATAATCCGCCCTTACCAATACCATGTTCCTCGGAATATTCATTAATTTCTTGATTAATTATTCCTAACTTAAAGTTATATTTTCCTGCATTAACTGCTTTTATAATAGCTTTTTTAGCAGCATTAATTAGTTCTTCATAATCCTTGTGAGTTATTTCTTCTTCATCAATTATACTGTTATGTGCATCGATAATGCATGCATCTTTCAGACCATTTTGTCTGCATATTTGTAATATTTTTTCTTCAACCCATTTAGGTAGGTCTTCAGTTGTTTTTGGGGCTCTAGATAGTATTACTAGAGCCTTATCTCCTAAAATTATGCAATATGCTGTGGCGGCTCCTTCTCTTGACACTGCTATTGGTGATAAGGTTTCTTCTGTTGTTTTACACTCCTTTATAGTGTTAATTATTGAATTAATTATTTCTCTACAATCTTCTTCAGATGCTAAATTTTCTTCATGGCTTGATGCTCCGTGAAGAACTACTGCTTCAATATTTTGTAACTTTAACTCCTTAATTATCATACTTGGTAATTGACTGCTTCCGACATTTCTAAATGGTCCATAATGAATTTGCGGAATTATCATGGCACTATTAACTGCACCATTCTCTGCTGAAAATAGGATGCACCAAATTTTCATTTTCTTGGTGATGGCATATTTTTTAAATATTTCTTCTAATGGTTTTTTATCTCCAGTTAACCAGTTTTTCATGAATGCTCTAAATAGCTCGATTCCTCTCATTTGTGTTTTTCTCTCTGTTCTTAAATTTATTGATGCCAGAAGACACCATGAGTTTATGGAGAATAAACCAGCCACATATGCTAGTTCAGTCAATAAGCGAATTGTCTTTTGCGGTCCAATTAAGTATGGGTATGGATACGTTAGGATAGTGAATAGTGGTTGTGTAAGGGAAGAAATAGTTGTTCTTATTAATCCTCTTTTTTCTAAAGTTCCTAATACCATAAATCTTAAGAATAACATTAAGCCAAAACTTAAGATTAGACTCAATCTGTATATCTCGATTTTATTTATTAGTAATAGAATTGTGATAACTGTGATTTGGATAATGCCTGATGTAATCATGCTGAGTAGGGATAATCCTAGAAGTCTCCTTATTGTTAACGTTTCAGGTTTAAGAATTAATTTACTTAATATGGCTGAGAGTATTGATGATATGAAAAAGCATAACATATAGAATGGAAGTAAAATATGTGTCACTCTGTGTATAATATTGTTCTCGATACTTCCTAAAATTAAGCCCAAAAGTATACTAACCAATGTAATTTCAATAATTATAGTTTTTAGTGAGGGTAAACTAAATAATAATCTGTATCTCCTTGCTATTTCTGTTGACGCTTTCATTTCATATGAGATTAAGCTTTAAATTTATTTTAATATCTTGTTTCTAGATTGTGGTGTGTGAGTCAATATGAATGAATTGCCTGAATGGCTTCAAAAAACAATTTGCCCAATATGCGGAAAAAACTCGTTATTACTTGTTGAGGTTTATAAGGATATACCCCATTTTGGAAAAGTATTATTGGCTTCTTGGCGATGTTCCAATTGTGGATATAGACATGTCGACGTATTTTCATTAGATTTTAAAGAACCGACGAGATATGTTCTTAAGGTTAAGGATGTAAAGGATCTACATGCCAAGGTAATTCGTTCAAGTAGTGCTACTATTCGCATACCAGAACTTGGAGTAATTATTGAACCTGGGCCTATTTCTCAAGGTTTTATCACTAATGTTGAGGGTGTTTTAGAGCGTGTAGAAAATGCTATTAAAAGTTTAATTGTATTATCTGAGAGTTCTGATGATAGAGAAAAATGTGCTATTGCTCTTAGGAAAATTAATTTAGCTCGTAAGGGAAAATTTGAGTTTACATTGATTATTGAGGATCCATTTGGTATAAGTATGATTGTTCCAGCATATGATGGGCAAGAAATATCAATTGAAAGAATTTCAGATGATGAATTAGAGAGATTAAAATCTGGTTGGATAATGTTTAATGTAAATCGTGAAAGAAGTGTAAGAAATAAATCAAATAAACTTAATTACGAAAATTAAATAGCTAAAGCCTAACTGCCATTTTAAATATTTTATGTTAACTATCTACTTAATGAATTTTAGAAAACCTAGATTTCCAAGTATTGCAAATGCCATTAGTGCTATTGCCATTATAATTACATGAATTGGACTTACACGGATTCCGCGAATTTCTTCTTCAAAAAAACGTATTAATCCTGCTCCACTTATAGGCATAAAGCTTTCTCGTCTCCTTCTTCTTCTCGACATGATCTCACCATTTACATTTCTGCCAAAGCCTATTAATAAATTGTTGTGTAGCATATTATGTTGGGTGTATGCGCGTTGTCTCTAAGGAATTTCCAGAATATGATGAGAGAGATTTATTATGAACGAGATAATTCGCGAGGTTTGGCTGAAACATTTATGTGGTTTGTTGAAGAAGTTGGTGAACTTGCGAGAGCCATAAGAGATGGTGACCATGAGTTGATGGAGAGTGAATTCGCAGATGTTCTCGCGTGGCTTGCATCATTAGCTAACCTAGTCGGTGTAGACTTAGAGAAAGCTGCTTTCTCCAAATATGATGGTAAATGCCCAAGATGCGGTAAAGTCCCTTGCATTTGTTCACATAGAAAATTTATGAGAAAAAATAAATAGGACTCTTAACTCGATATTCATTGATATTTTAAGTGTTTTTGGAGGTATTATGTATGAAAGTTAAGGATATCATGACTACAAACGTAATTTATGCAGAAGTTCCTGGAACTAGGGAGCAAGTCCTAAAGTTAATGATGAAACATAAAGTTATGGGTTTACCCGTAGTTAAGAAGGGCACTAAAAAAGTTGTTGGAATTGTGACTCGAACTGATCTAATGGAAAAACCTACTGAAGAACAATTAGCGTTGCTTATGTCACGTGACCCAATCACAATTAATCCTGAAGCTTCAATTGAGGAGACTGCACGAATACTATGGGAACGTGATATAAGGAGACTACCTGTAGTAATTGGTGATAATGAACTTGTAGGAATAATAACTGTTGCAGATATTGTTCATAAAGCAATTGCAAACATGAATATAAATAAGCCAATTAAAAATTATGTATCTAGAAAAGTTACTGCTGTTTGGGAGAAAACTCCATTACCTGCAGTATACAAAATAATGCGTTTAGCAAAAGTTCAAGCCTTACCAGTAATTGATGCTAAAGGAAAATTAACTGGGATTATATCTGATTCAGATATAATCTCTCTATGTGAAATAGTTCTGAAAGAGCATACATCTGCTACTAAAGCTGCAACTGAGGGCCAGGAATGGGATTGGGATACAGTAACCATATTATATATTAGTAGTCGTGAGTTAACATTACCAAATAAGCCTGTTGAGGAAGTTATGGTTAGAAAAGTAGTGACTGCTGTTGAACAAACTCCAATTAGTTCATGTGCAAGGAAAATGAGGCGCTATGATATTGATCAATTACCTGTTTTAAATGCTAAGGGAGATTTAGTAGGAATGATTAGGGATGTGGATTTGCTTCAAGTGCTTTTTGATTAGGGATATACTCATCTAACATCTTTTGTCCTTTTCCTGTTAGTTTCCATTTTTGACTTATCTTAATAACTATCTTATCCTTTTCCATATTTCTCAATTGACGTCTTACTGTACTATAGCTCATCCCAATTATTTTTGCAATTTCCTTGGTTGATGAATTTCCTTTTCTTAGTACCTTTATTATTTTGCTTCTAGTTTCCAGTCCCTTTCTTACATTTCTTATGCTTCGAAGATATGCTAATGGATCAAAATATCCTCTTTTTCTCATTGCTTTACCCTTCCTATGAAATCTGAAATTTTCATTTGTCTATGATCTTGCTGATAATTAAATAATAAGCTAAGCTCCTTTCTTATCAATTCTATTCTTTGCTCATAATACTCTCCTAAATTATATTTCTGTATTAGCGATATTGCTGATTTAAGATATTTTTCGATACTTCTTTTATGTACTGTTAATACTAATTTTCCACCACATTTTCTACATTTACCAGATAATGGTGGCCTCGAATATTTTGCATTGCATTTTATACACCGTAAGCTTTGAGTTGTAAATGCTCTTAAATTTCCAATTAAATCAG
Source organism: uncultured Nitrososphaerota archaeon (assembly GCA_964497155.1). GTDB lineage: Archaea > Thermoproteota > Methanomethylicia > Culexarchaeales > Culexmicrobiaceae > CAYWZQ01. The sequence continues at coordinate 12,306 of CAZCCB010000007.1, forward strand.
GAAGAAAATGATGTGTTAAAATTCTCTCCGCAACATCTTTAACATCTACGGCTCTAATTTTTTCAGCTATTCTCATTTGAGCTGCAATTTTATCACTCATATTCTTCAATTTCTTGTATGCCGTGCTTTTAGGTCCAAGTTCAATGGAAGATACTTCGTGCGTATATTTCAATTCAGTATATTGCTTTAATGTTCCAAGTCTCTTTTCAACAATATCTATTTCATTGCTTATCTTTTTAGGATTCTCGTATTTCTGAGTAGCATAATAGAACTTGAGTGGATATGAATTGCAAACTTCCATATTAAAAACTTCGTCATCCACTTCTCTTGAATCGATTTTAACCATTACAACTAGGGGTGTATCCATTAATCCACCACGTTTTTGAGGTAAATATTTTTTGGAGAAATTCAAGAATGCATCGAGAGCAAGTATTATCGCATCCTCATCGCCATCACAATTTCTCCTTTTAGCAGCATGCCAATATGGATGGGCGTAACAAACTTTAGCTTTAGTGAATCCTATTATTCTACCAATAACTCCCGCCGAGGTATGGGGAGCTATTCCTATGATCAAATGACCAATAAGATCCTCTCTTTTACTAATTTTATAGTAAGGTTCTTCATTATAAAAACGGACTAATAATTCGTCAATAAATTTAGCTACTTTTATCAGATAGTCTGCTGCTTCTAATGGAACTATTATGTCTTGAACTTTTAATTCAACGATTTGATCATCGCTTACCAATGGTTTTCCATTGATATCTTTAACGTATCCAAGTTGCCTTAGTTTATCTATAGTAACTCCTATTTCCTTAGGCTTGAAGTGTGTTAAGGGTGCATTTGTTATATCAAATCTACACGTTCCATCTTTATATACAAAAACACCATACTTAGCTCTGAGAATTCCCTTTTCAAGAGGTTCAGGTATTTTTTCAAGATTTGTTAGTCCTTTTACTCCTTTAACTATTTTCGGAGGAGATTGAATTCCCAAGTTGATGCATGCTCTTTTCAGCTCATTAAATAAATCAATTTCTACTTCCTTAGCTAGTTTGGTTTCTATTTTACATAGTGGGCATTCTTCATTTAATGTTTCTCTCCCACACTTTGGGCAATATTTTATTGATAATGTTTTCTCTTTGCATTCTGGACATTTTATATAAAATACTCTCCTTTTACACTTTGGACATATTCTTTGTGTAATTGTAACTTTAATGTTTCTTTGAGCTGCTGCTTCAATAATGTTCCTGCGTTTTCCTCCAGCTAAACTTACTGGAAATAATACATGAACTGGTGGTTTCATTTTCCTTTCCTTAGCTTTTTCAGGTCTACCCATTCTTAGGCCAATATAAGTTGGTGCTTTATCTCTAATTTCTACTTTTGAAATCATGTTTACTGCTTCAAGCCCATTTTCAGCTTCTAACAACCTTTCATGTTCTCCCGCTAAACACATCGATAATACTAATAAGTGATCCCACTCTATTTTCAAGTATTTTTTATCAATAACTTTATGAGGTATGCCTAGATTTTCAAGAACTTTTTTAATTTTATCATTAAATTCAACTGCTATTTCTCTATGTAAGGAATTTGAAGGACTCTTCCAAGTATTTATCTTTTTTATCCATTCCTTTAATAATTGAACTTCACCTGATGTAATCTCACTCCAATGATATGTAAATCTCGGATGTAAAGGTACCCCTAATTTCTCGGAAATAATGATTGCTTCATAGGCGTTCGGCTTTACTCTCGTCCATTCAAATAATATTTCCCTAAGTCTTTTCTCTTCTATCTTCAATTCCTTAGATGCTCTATTTAGATCAATTTTTCTTTCATTAATTATTTTGTCAAGTACCTCTTGAGCCCACCATTCCTCTACATACCCTGATGGTATTAAAGGATGATTGTTTTCAAGGAATTCTCCAAATGCTATTAAAATATCTCCAAGGAAAAGTATTTTTTCAAGATCACTTCTAATAGCTTCAGCTTGCTGTACATCCTCTACTTGAATTACATCTCCAGACTTCAACTTTACAATTGGCCCTTCAATAGAATCTACAGGCATTACAATAGCGCTTTTTCCTGGTCTTTCAATTCTTATTTGAGTTCCAATAGCTAAGAATTCTCCAAGTATGATCATCGTTGCAGGATGAATTCCAATAGCTGCTAGACCAGTATTTCTACTTCTTCCATATCTTAGTCTGAAGCCACCAATTCTAGATGGATGTGCAAAAATAGGTCTACCAGCAATAACATCTGTTAAATATTTATCACTTGGTTTTATTGATTTCTCTTCTTTTCCTTCCTTGGTAAACTCACTTAACCAATCCCAACCTTCTAGACCTATTTCCTCAGCTATCTTTAGAATCTTTGCTGCTTTACCTAAAATTCCATCATTGATAACTCTACAGGCTCCACCACGTATTCTGTTTGTTTCAATTCTTGGTAAATCTCTGTGAATACTGACTTCTATTGGTGCCGTTGGTACTCCAGTTATTTCAATCGGTATTCTTCGAATTGCTTTTTCTAGTTCTTCATCTGTATTATGGTATTGAAATCTCCCGATATATCTTTCGTAAAGTCGTATTTCTTCAATCATTCTTTTAACTTCATTCTCAGTTGCTCTATATTTGCTTAAGTGTAGTAATCGCCTTATGTAGTCGGCGACGAGTACAGTTAATGCTTGTTCAGTTCCTCCTGCAGATCTTATTGGTCCTGCATAGTATATTGCGATATATTTACTCCCATCATCATTATTCTTAATTTTTACTTTGTCGATTCCCTGTAATGGTGCTGCAGTAATTCCCTCAGTTAATATTGCTAGAGCGGTCCTTATTGCAAGTTCAGCCGCCCTTTCTTCATTAAATCTCCCAAATCTACCATAAACTATTTCCTCAGCTATCTTTAAAGCAACTATTTCCCTACTATATTGACTACTTAATTCTCTAATTCTTTCAGCAATTCCTGAAATTCCAAATTGACTTAATAATCCCTCAATTCTCTCTGCCATATCTTTAGCTAATATTATTTCCGGAGCATCTGACGGATCAAAGGCTTTCTTTTTAGCTCTCTTAGCTTTTAAATATAATTCATTAACCTTCTCTTCTAAATTCTTAAAGTATTCCAATATTTCTAAGTCAGAGTAGTTCATCGACATTTCTATACGTGATATATCTTAGAATATTAAATCTAAAATGCTTAGTGTTCCTCCAAATATTATGGGATATATTAAGTTATCATTAACTGGTAAGTTAGTGACATCTAATATCCCAAATATTATGGCAATGATTAATCCCTTAATTATATTAGTGAATGTAACTCCAAGAAAAGTTATAATTACGATCATTGCAGCAACCATTCCGGTGAGTGTTCCCTCTACTGTTTTTTCTTTATTAATTGGAATTTTAGCTCTGCCAATAGTTACACCAACAATTGCTGCAATGGCATCTGAAAATATTGCTACCAATATCCCAACAATACTATTTATTCCTCTGAAAATAATTAAAGCTATTAATGCTCCTATGAAAAAATGTATGTGTGCAGCTAGATAGTATTTTTCTCGTTCTCGAGCTACTTTTTCAGTAATTTTTTTGAATGGATATGGATATAAGCTAGGTTTCTTTAATCTAATAACTTCGAAAATAAAAAATACTGATAAGCAAATTAAGACATACAGTATACAAAGATTTTTATTAAAAAATTCATATACAAACCATATTGTTAATCCGAATGTATGAAGAGATTTTCGATAAATTTCTTTAGCCTTATCCTTTTTCTTCAATTTCTTTCCTTTACTCCCTCTCTTATTCCATGAATTATGCGCTTGATTTTTTCCTTGATAATTCCCTTCTCCTCTATTATCGTGCCAGTAACTATGATATCCGCACCAGCTTTAACGGCCCTCCTAGCTTGATCTTTAGTTTTTATTCCTCCTCCAACGATTAATGGTATTGATATTAAGTTTTTTACTTTTTTAATCATTAATGGGGGGACAGGCATTTTTGCACCGGATCCTGCCTCTAAATATATAAATCTCATACCCAAGTATTGCCCAGCTAATGCATAAATTGCTGCAATTTCGGGATGATCATATGGAATACATCTTGCTTGTCCTATATATCCTGCTGCTCCTCCTTCCCCCACAATTAAGTAACCCATTGGTATTGTTTCAATTCCATATTGTTTAATTATAATTGAGCCTAGAGCTTGAACATCGATTACATAGTATGTGTTTGATGAATTTAAGAGAGACATAAACCATATGGCATCTGCATATTTACTTATTCCATTTAAATTTCCAGGGAAGAGTATTACTGGGATTCTTGTTTTCTCCTTAATAGATAGAATAGTCTCATCTAAAATTTTCTCGGAAACACCAATTGATCCGCCAACCATTATAGCCGAGCTTCCGGCTTTCTCAGCTTCCTGAGCTATTTTTCCAGCTTCTATTTTACTTTTTTCTGGATCTATTAATGTAATGTGTATCGCTTTATTGTCTTTTAATTTCTCATATAGGTATTTTTCAACTTTTCCTATTCTCAAAATATTCACTCCGATTTCACCTCAATTTTTCCTTCATAATATAAGTCAACAAATTTACCATATGCATCAACAGTATCAAATATTGATGGAATTTTTATAGTGATGCTTATCTTACAATTTCCACATGAAATTGTAGCTTTACCTTCGTGTTTATTTATTTCAACCCTTACTGCTTTTCTTCCACAATTAGGGCATTGAAATACTTTTGGTATTCTCTTAGGTGGGCGTCGAGGGAGTTTCTTCTTATATTTTCTTCCCATATTCTTTCCCCATCCTAGCAATTTCTTTCTTAATTTCATTTAATAATATTTTCAAATCAGTTCTTATCTCAATATCCTTTTCATTAATAATCATGTTTCTGATTACTTGAAGAACTTCATTGATGCTAGTTATGTTATTTATCTTGCTTTTTACAATATTCTTCATTCTCTTAATATCAGAAAAATATGGTGCAGCATTTTCAAATGCTTTCCAGAGTATTTTCTTCTTATTTTCTCCTCTCAATCTCTCGCTTCTCCCCCTCTACTAATATTTGAATTAATATGGCTAAGAATAATGCACAGACCGATAATCCAGTTAATACATTAAATAATAAGTCAAAATCCAATTTGGATCACCATTCCTCAAATTACTTAGCAATATTGCTACTACGAGCTTTTATGCAAAAATTTTTCGCTACTTGAAGTATTTAATCTATGAAATAACTATTCAAGACAGTTATCGTAGATTAAAGTTACCGTATGGTATCATAATTTCATGTAAGTAGAACCGATACCAATATGCTTCTTCATCAATTCATATTTCATGAAATTTTTTCATAAAGTCCATGTATTCTACATCATCAAGTATTATTTCTTCAAAATTTCCTAAAGCTTCAGCTAATGTTTGAGCTATTAAATGATAGCAAGCATCCGTTGTTTTACGTATTACAACCGATAAGTAAAAATCATCACATTGACAATAAATTCTAGGTATAACTAAATAATCCATATG
>CAZCCB010000007.1:17844-38472 GCA_964497155.1 uncultured Nitrososphaerota archaeon
CATATGAACTCCTGTTACGATCCATCTCTCAATTCCGCTTGGATGAAAAATTACCTTTCTAACTTTTCTGGAGTTAACTAGATCTAAAGCCTTGAAAAATTTATCACCATATTTTTCAATTAAAAGTGAAGATATTTCGCCAGTTAACTGCCCTTTCTCTCTTATTTTTAGAAATATTTGGTTCAGCTTGATATCTTTATTATAATTCATTCCCGTGAGAAATATAATTATATCTTAATTTTTATTTTACTCTAGAGAATATGTTATCTCCAATACCTGATATTCCTGCACTCATGATAAATACTTTGCTAGGGAATAGGATATTAGTTTTAGCTGATTTACATATTGGTTTTGAATTAGAGTTAGCATCACAGGGTATAAGAGTACCGTCACAGACTAAAAAAATGTTGAAAGTTATAAAAAAATTACTAACTAAATTTAATCCAGATAAGATAATTTTATTGGGTGACATAAAACATCAAATTGCTTCAATATCTTCAACCGAATGGTTTGATGTTCCGAGCTTTTTTGAAGAATTATTAAAAGATAATATTAAGATTGATATAGTTCCAGGAAATCATGACGGTAATTTGGAGCCATTAATCCCACGATCAGTATTCGTATATTCTGCTCGTGGTATAAAATTGAGAGATTCAAAGAATAGGGTTATTGGATTAATACATGGTCATGCATGGCCCTCCCCCGATATTCTCGAGGCCGAAATATTGGTAATGGGGCACATTCATCCTGTAATTGAGTTAAGAGACCCAATGGGGTTTAAAATAATTGAACCAGTATGGGTAAAAGCACAAGTAAATTTAGACAAATTGCTCTATCAGTATTTAAAATACCAAAGAGTAAAAGTATCTAATGATTCTAATCCTATTAACATTTTTCAAAATGCCTTTGATGTTAAACCAAATTTAAAGGAAGTAATAATAATGCCTGCCTTTAATCCGTATTTGCGTGGAGGGTCAATAAATAAGATGAGAATTTCAACTCCTTCAAGTCCAATTATTGAATCCAATTCTATAGACTTGATATCTGCCGAAATCTATGCATTGGATGGTACGTTCTTAGGTAGATTAGAGCTGTTAAGTCAGTTCTAATTTGAAATGACTTAATACTCTTAATACATCAAATTTTTATGATATGATTTCACTATTCTTGCATTGGTGAGTATAGTTTGTATCGAGATGTAGTAATCATTGGTGCTGGTCCAGCCGGATTATTTGCAGCATATGAATTGACTAACAATAGTAAATTGTCAGTTTTAATAATTGATCAGGGTCCAGATGTAGATGAAAGAGTATGTCCAGCTAAAGAGTATGCTTTTTGTAGAAAGTGTGTTCCCTGCAACATATTATGTGGTGTAGGAGGTGCAGGTACACTATCAGGAGGATTATTAAATTTAAGACCCGATATTGGAGGGAATTTAATAGAACTGGTGGGTTCACAAAATAAGGCATGGGAACTAATAAGGTATGTTGATTCAATATTTCTAAAATATGGTGCTCCGCAAAAACTCTATAGTTCTAAGGGTAGTGATGTTGAAGAGCTAGAAAGGAGAGCTGCAGCTGCTGGGGCAAAGTTCATACCAATTCCACAAAGACATATAGGTTCTGATCAAGCTCCCAGGGTTATCAAAAACTTTAAGCGTGATCTAGAAAGTCATGGCGTTAAATTTCTATTGAGAAAGAAAGTTGAAAAAATTGATCCTGGAATGGTTACTCTTGAGGATGGAAATGTAATACATGCCAAATATATAATTGCAGCTCCAGGGAGAGTTGGTGCAAATTGGCTAGCAAAAGAGGCACAACGATTAGGAATTCCAACTAGACATGAACCAATAGATATAGGTGTACGAATAGAAGTACCAGCAGTAGTTATGGAGCCTATAATTAAGGTCTCGAGAGATCCAAAATTCCACATCTATACAAAGACATATGATGATTTAGTCAGAACTTTTTGCGTCAATCACAAAGGGTTTGTCGTTCAAGAGGTTTATGATGATTTTGTCGGAGTAAATGGACATTCAATGGTTGGGAGCTACTCAGAAAATACTAATTTCGCTTTTTTAGTAAGAATATCACTTACTGAGCCAATAGAGGACACAACAGCTTATGGTAGATCAATAGCTAGACTGGCAACAATATTAGGCGGTGGAAAACCAATAATACAAAGGCTTGGAGATCTAATGATAGGTAGAAGATCAACCTGGAATAGAATATCACATAGCCATATTAAACCGACACTCAGATCTGCAACTCCTGGAGACATTGCAATGGTGCTTCCTCATCGAATATTAACAGACATACTTGAAGGTTTGGAAGTTTTAAATCAAATAATTCCTGGAGTAGCTAGTTCATCGACATTGCTCTATGCTCCTGAAGTAAAGTTTTCAGCAAATAGAATTCAAACAAATGATGAATTAGAAACGCCTATTAAGAACATTTATGTTGCAGGTGATGGGGCAGGGTTATCAAGAGGGATAGTTATTGCAGCTGCAACTGGAATAATAGTTGCGAAAAGTATCCTTAAAAAAGAAGGATTGCTAAAGGAGTAAAATTATCTGACATTTATTAAACCATAAACATGATTGCTAAGCTAAAGAACAATAGCAATATGATGGGGCCGGTGGGATTTGAACCCACGTCCTTCACCACCCGAGGGTGACATCCTACCAGACTGGACCACGGCCCCCAGTAATTTTAGTAGTTATCAATCTCCTAATAGGAAACAATGGTTATAGAACAAGAAAGTATGGCAAATAAGGTGATATAAATTTATTGTAAAATTTAAGTTGTGTTTATGTATTTGGGGCAATATTGTTTAATTATATCAGGATCTAATCTCTTCCACTCTGATTCTGGAATATATTCGCAGAGTAAATCCCATCCAATTTTTAACGTAGTATCAAGATCTCTGTTTTCATATATTCCTTGTGCTACAAATCTTCTTTCAAATGCATCTGCAAATTCCAAATATTTTCTATCTCTTTCTGTTAATGCTTCCTCTCCTACTACGGCGACTAGACCACGTAATTCTACTCCTTCAGCATAGCAATAGTAAAGCTGATCGCTTAATGGATGATGATCTCGCCTCGTATATCTTGTTGCTTCTTTCATAAGTCTTGAAAGTGACGGTAACACGTTAATTGGTGGATAAATACCTTTCCTATGTAGTGCTCTATCTAAATATATTTGTCCTTCAGTTATATAACCAGTCAAATCCACTACGGGGTGAGTAACATCTCCACCTGGCATTGTAACTATTGGAATTAATGTTATGCTTCCTTTCTTTCCTCTAATTCTTCCGCATCTTTCATAATTAGTTGCCAAATCTGTATATAGGTAGCCTGGAAATCCTCTTCTTCCTGGAACTTCTTCTCTTGCTGCACTTATTTCTCTGAGTGCTTCACCGTAGTTTAGCATGTCTGTTAATATTACTAATATATGCATGTCTTGCTGAAATGCTAAGTATTCTGCAGTTGTGAGTGCTAATCTTGGAGTTATTATCCGCTCAATTGCTGGATCTTCGGCTAAATTTATGAACATTACTACTCGTTCTAGAGCACCTGTTCTTTCAAATTCCTTTTTGAAGTATATTGCTTCTTCAGTAGTTATACCCATTGCTGCAAATACTATTGCGAATTCTTCTTCTTTTCCAGGTATTGTTGCTTGTCTAACTATTTGAGCTGCAAGAATGTTATGTGGAAGTCCTGATTCTGTAAATAACGGTAATTTTTGTCCTCTACTTAATGTATTCATTCCATCTATTGCTGAAATTCCTGTTTGAATGAATTCTTTTGGATATTCTCTAGCTGCTGGATTTATTGGTGCTCCATGAATATCTAGCTCATCTGCTGCAATTATTGGTGGGCCGCCATCTATTGGTTCGCCTCTTCCATTAAAGATTCTACCAAGCATATCCATAGAGACTGGGATTTTCATGGTTTCTCCAGTAAATCTGACGGTTGTTTTACTTGTATCTAAATCTCTTGTACCTTCGAAGACCTGAATTACTGCATATCCCATTCCAGTTTCAAGAACTGTTCCAGTTCTTATTTCCCCTATTGGTGTTTCAATTCTAACTAGTTCTCCATAAGCTACTCCATGAACGTCTTTAACTATTAAAAGTGGCCCTGAAACTTCTGCAACGGTACGATATTTTAATGCTTTTAATGTTGAAATTTCCTCAACTTTTTCGCTCATTTCATTCAGCCTCCTTAGTTTCTTTTATTAATTGTGAAGTTTGATTATTTATTTCATTAATTATGTATTCATATGTTTCCTTAAATTTCTCTGGTGGAACAATTTTTAGTCTAGCAATTTCATCTTTCACTGGTAAAGCTAATATCTTTGATAATGTCACTCCTTTTTCCATAGCGTTTTTAGCTTGTTTATGGAAGTGAAGTATAACTTTCAATAATAAATATGTTTTCTCTATTGGACAATATGAATCCACTGGATGATATGCATGCTGCATTAGGAAATCTTCTCTAATCATTCTTGCAACTTCCAAAACTTCCCTATCAGATTCAGGTAAAGCATCTGGTCCTACAAGTCTAACTATTTCTTTGAGTTCATCTTCTTTCTGCAATATTGCCATAGCTTCCGTTCTTAATTTAGGCCAATCAGGGGCAATTTGCTTTGCATACCATTCCTGCATTATATCTACATATAATGAGTAGCTAATTAGCCAGTTAATTGCTGGAAAATGTCTTCTTTCAGCTAATGATTTGTCTAACGCCCAAAATACCTTAACCACTCTCAATGTACATTGAACTACTGGTTCAGAAAAATCTCCACCCGGTGGAGATACTGCTCCAATTATGCTAACTGATCCTACTCTATCCTCACTACCTATGGTTATTACTTTACCGGCTCTTTCGTAAAACTCTGCTAGTCTTGCACCTAAATATGGTGGAAAGCCTTCTTCACCAGGCATTTCCTCAAGTCTTCCACTTATCTCTCTTAATGCCTCAGCCCATCTTGAAGTTGAATCTGCCATTAACGCTACATCATAACCCATATCTCTAAAGTATTCTGCTATTGTAACTCCAGTATATATGCTTGCTTCCCTAGCGGCTACAGGCATGTTACTAACATTTGCTATTAATATGGTTCTCTCCATTAAGGGTCTACCCGTTCTTGGGTCCTTTAATTCTGGAAATCTTTCTAAAACTTCGGTCATTTCATTTCCTCTTTCACCGCATCCCACGTATACTATGACATCTGCATGACTCCATTTTGCTAGCTGATGCTGTGTAACTGTTTTCCCAGTTCCGAACCCTCCAGGAATTGCAGCAGTACCTCCTTTCGCAATTGGGAATAATGCATCAATTACTCTTTGTCCAGTTATTAGTGGTTCATCTGGTGGTAACTTTACTTTAAATGGTCTAGGCTTTCTTACAGGCCATACTTGCATCATCTTTATGGATATTTTCTCTCCTTTAGATGTCTCAATTTCAGCTATTTTATCTTCAACAGTATACTCATCTTCATCCACAATGTCAATTATTTTTCCACTAAGATCAGGTGGAACTAGTATTTTATGCTTTATTAATGGTGTTTCTGGAACTATTCCTATAATATCTCCACCTTGAACTTTATCTCCAGTTTTCTTTGTTGGAGTGAATTTCCACTTTTTATTACGTGGAAGTGCTGGTGCAGTAACTCCTCTTTTAACGAAATCTCCAACCTGTTTTCTAATTTCTGGTAATGGTCTCTGAATTCCATCATAAATTTGACCAATTAATCCTGGACCTAACTCCACAGATAATGGTCTACCCGTAGCATAAACTGGATCGCCAGGTTTTAATCCTGCAGTTTCTTCATATACTTGAATTATTGCTACGTCTCCTTGGAGTCTAATGATTTCTCCTATTAGTCTTTCTTCTCCTACTCTTGCGACTTCATACATTTTAGCTCCTCGAAGTCCTTCAGCTGCTACAACTGGACCTGCTACTCGAATTATTTTTCCAACTCTCTCCATAATCTCACCTACTTTAATACTATTTCAACTCCGACAGTTCTCCTTATTAAATCTCTCACAAATTCTATTGTCGGTATAGGTCCTCTCTTATCTGGTATTTCGACAATAACGGGTCTCGGCTTTTCATAAAATTGTCTTAAAAATGATCTAATCGCCGAGGCAATTGCCTCTGTAACTATTATAATCGCGATTTCAGGATCTCTCGATAATTTCCTAATAATATTTTCCGCCTCATTGTAATTATTAACCACATATGCTCTGTTCAATCCTACAAGCTTAAATCCTATAACCGTATCATAATCTCCTATAACAGCAATTTTCATATTTTCACCCAAAAAGTTTTTTAGCTATCAATAATCTCAAGGTCTTCTCCATTCTTTCTATTCTTCCCTCAAATGTATTATCAAATGAAAATTTACCATCTGAAGTTCTTACTATTGCTCCACCAATTTCACTTACATTTCTATATTGAATGGTAAGTTTAGTGCTTCTTTTAGTGCTCTCTTCAATTTCTCTGGAAATTTCATCCCAATTAATATTGATATTCTTATGATCTTCATTTAACTCTATTATTAAATCTCCCCCTCCCAGTGCTACACCAGCTTCATGAATTAACTTACCTATAATATTAACATAATCAGGTTTATTTTTTAACTCTCTTAATTTGTCTTTCAATTTATTAAGTACTTTCAAAATAGCTTTCTCCTTTGCCTCAAGAATTATTCTTTTTGCTTCAAGTTTTGCCTCGGCAATCTTTCTTTTACTGTTTTCTTCCATTGATGTTATAAATTGATTTACTCTCCTATCAATTTCCTCTTCTGCTCTTAGTTTCGCTTTCTCAATTTCTTTTGCTGCTTTTTTCTCCGCTTCCTCAATTATTCTTTTAGCTTCGTTTTCTGCTTTTTCAATTATCATTTTTACAAATTCATTAAGCTTCTCCTCGCCTATAATCCTGCTTTTCATAATCTATACCTCCAAAACTTTATTTACTAGTTCATTAACTATATGCTCCATTTTCTCCATAACCTTCTTTTCTATTTTCTCAGCATCATTTTTTGCTTTCTTCAATATTTCTTTAATTTCATTTTCTGTTCTTCTATCAATTTCTTCTCTAATTTTTTCAATTTTCTTCTTAACTTTTTCTTCGATTTCCTTCATAATATTGTTACATTTATTTTCCGCCTTTTTTTCAATATTCTTTGCCTTTATTTTTGCTTCTTCAATAATTTTTTTTGCTTCTTCTTCAGCTTTTAATATTTCCTTAAGTTTCTCAGTTAGCTCCCCCACCATTAATGCACCACTCCTTAACCTTTGAATTTAGCTTTCATATACCTTAAATATTTTACAACTAGATTATTTCAAGTTGTTTAATTATGTCTTCAAGTTCTAGAATTGTATCACAATACATGCATCTTAACCTTATAGGATTTTTGCTTACAACCCTAAACTTAGGGATAACTGGTTCTCTTGGACTATTTGTTATGCATGATGGATTTCTACATTTAATAATGTTCTTAATTACCTCTGGTATTTCTATACGAATTTTTCTTTTTACTTCATAATTCTCAACTATATTGATTGTTGCTTTCGGAGCTATTAATGCTATTTTATTTACTTCATTCTCTTTTAACTTCCTACCCTCAATTTTAACTATATCTTTTTTGCCAAGTTTATTGCTTGGTACGTTCATTGCAATACTTACTATAAATCCTTCTTTTCCAGTAATGTTCAGAATTTTTAAAACACTTAAAGCACATCCCGCTGTTATATGATCAATGACGGTGCCTTCCTTAATTTTTCTAATTCTTAATTCTTCTTTCTTCAACATTTAACCCATAGAAAAGTAATGTACACCTGAAATTTAATTCTAATTATTCGTCAAAACTCTCCGTCATAATAACTGACTATTCCTTCTAATAATATAGAAAAGCAAATATTTCTCATAATATAAAGTGTTTAAGGGCTTTCTTTGAAATATAATTTCAAGGGTAAAGACTTCATAAACATACGAGATTACTCTCGAGGGGAACTTGAATATATCTTTAAAATAGCTGATAGGATGATGACAATAGCTAAGGAGGGAAGTAATCTTTTAAAGGGGAAAATTTTAGCTTCACTATTCTTTGAGCCAAGTACCCGGACTAGGCTAAGTTTTGAAGCAGCAATGCTTAGATTGGGAGGAAATGTTATTGGATTTGCTGAGCCGAGAGCTACTTCAATAGCTAAAGGAGAAACACTTGCAGATACAATAAGGGTTGTTGAAAATTATGCTGATATAATAGTTCTGCGACATCCGATGGAAGGAGCAGCTAAACTCGCAGCAGATTTGACGTCAATCCCTGTAATAAATGCTGGTTCTGGTACGCAATCACATCCAACTCAAGCACTACTTGACTTATACACCATATGGAAGGAAAAGGGAAAGATTGATGGTTTATCTATTGCATTAATGGGCGACTTAAAATACGGAAGAACAATAAAGTCTTTGGCTTATGCACTTACAAATTTTGATGTACAGTTATTCTTAGTGGCTCCTCCGCAGTTAAGAATGAAAAAGGAAATCCTTAATGATTTAAGAAAGGCAGGTATGAAGGTTAAAGAAGTTGAAGATTTGGCTTCAATAATTAAGGAAATTGATGTATTGTACGTTACAAGAATTCAAAAAGAACGTTTCCCCGATTTATCAGAATATGAACGAGTTAAAGGTTCTTATAAAGTTGATTTAGAAATCATTTTAAAAGGGAAAGGTGACCTAATAGTTATGCATCCACTACCAAGAGTTGATGAATTAGATTATAAGATTGATAATACCAAGTATGCTAGGTACTTTAAGCAAACTTGGTATGGTCTCTTAGTGAGAATGGCGCTTCTAGCCCTAATATTAGGTGCCGTTGAATAATCAATTTATTGCTAATCTAAATACTCTTAGTTGTTCCATTAAATATCATAATAGATATTTAACTCTATGGGTTTCTTCTTCCTCAAATGCCTCATAAATATTTGTCTTCTTAATGTAGTAAACTATGTTTTTTAGCGCTCTATTACATTTAATACATCTTTCATGAATTCCTGCTGAAAGTTTACCACAAAGAGTGCAGTATGTCCAGTCCCTTGATAGAGTAAATGCGCCAATTTTCGTACTGCTTAATATTTCCTTAATTATCTTAGCTAAGTATTCAGGATTTGGGGTCGGTTCTTCAATATAAATATTGAGTCCATGTCCTCCGAGCGTTCTACTTTGAAACATACTTTCTATACGTATTCTTTTGCTCAATGGGATCTTGATATGTAATGGGAGATTAGCATTAAAAGTGTATCTATCTCCTTTAATCTCTATTTTTTCTTGAAGCATTGGATATCCGAATCTTGTAATATCTGTCTTGAAAAATCTTTTTCCAATATCTTCAGTTGATATTGATGCTAATCGCCATCTTCCTCTTATACCCTTTATTCTTCTTCGCATAAAATCAATAATTTTCTTCGCAAATGTAAGCGCATGTTTTTCCTCATGAAGCCAAAATCCTGTATGAATTTTGACTGCCTCTGGTAAACCTGCATATCCTATATTTAATACCGCATTTTCTACTTGATAATAAGGGTTATTATTAACCGATACGCTAAGTAATGGTAGCATTCTCAAGTCTAATCTCTTTTCTATAATTCTACGTTTTTCTCTAAGCGCTCTAATACATATTGAAATAACATCGCTTAGCCTTTCAAAGAATAAATCATCATTACCTCTTGCCTCTAACGCTATTCTAGGCAAATTTATGAATACTGCATCTAAGCATCCTGTTCGTGTGAGTAATGTCTTAGGTTCATTACTCCTATAAGTATCTAATCTTGACAGATCCCATCCATAGCTTACGTTTTCATCCTGCCACTCAGCATTTACATTAATAAAATAAGGTGTTGCCCACTTTGCAGTAAGCTTACAAATATCAAAAAATATTTCATCAAATTCCTTACTCACATTCATTAGATTAATTTTAATTATTGGAAGTGGAGTAAAGAAAGGTTTCTTAAAATCATCACCTTCATACATCACTTGAATTATCGCCTTAAGCAATAAATTCGCTTCATCAACATAGTCATTATATTCCTCATTAATCTTAGGCGGTGCTATACATAAACCTAAGGCAAGCGGTAAAATTCTTCCCCTTGCAGTTGATATTTGATTTATGTTAAATAACGCCTCCTTTATTTCTTCCTTTATTTCATTAAAAGCTAAACCTTTAATGTATGGTGCTAAAACGTAATTAAAATAATCTATTATTTGACCAACTGATAAATTACTTTGCATCAAATGTGATAATCTAAATAGCAGATTTACTGCAGCCCTAAAACTTTTAGGTGCTTTTATAGATGAGAATGAAATATCAATTGATTTTAACTCTAATCCATTTTCTAAAAAGAATTTTGCATCATGATGTATTGTAGCTGGGCGAAGAGCCCAATAATTAATATTGCATATGTGGATTGCCCCTGAAAGATGTGCATCAGCAACATTTCTTGGAAGTTGCTTAAGCAGGGTATATTCACTCATGACTGCATCTCCAGCCAAAGCATGAATTTCATCAGGAATAGTTGGTATATGTCTTCTTTTTGAAATTAGTTGTTCAACATCATATACTGGTAACCCCAATCTCGTCATTGCATGACGATAATCCTCTAATCCTTTTTCTATAAGTATAGCATTAACGAACTCTCTTATCAGCGGTGCAGTAAGATATTTAATATCTAACTCTAGTATCCTTTCCTCAGCCTCGCGTGCAATTTTTTCAGCAATTTTCCGCGGTACTTCAGCTTCTCTAATAAGTGCTTCAATTATTTTCTTTTTATCAAATGGTTCAATTGTCAAATTTGATGTTCTAACGAGTAGTTTTCTCGTTTTCTTTAAGCTTATATCCTCTAATTCCCATATCAAGTCAATCATTAATTTTCCGACGTCCGTAAGTGAGTATCTTCCACTTTCTTCATCTTGCTTTATTAATCCTGCTTCAACTAAAGTCTTAAGATGATATCCAAATTTCCCTGCATCAGTTCTTGGGGACATATTAAGTTCCTGCATTAGCTCGGTAAAGCTAAGTTCTTCTTTGCTGAGCTTTTTTAATATTTTTATCCTAATTTCGTTTGCAGTTGCACTTAGCATTTCTTTAACTGAAAATCTGTTTCGTCTACTCATAGCGTTCACTAAAATATAATAATTATTGACTCTGCTTTTACCACTTTTGATACGAACCTACTCGTTACCCTATGCTCAAACTAAAATCTTTTAATGCATGCAATAATTTCTCAATACTTGGCATATGAGAAACTGCTAATGGAATCTGTTCTATTCTAGCAAGCTTAACCGCTAAAGAATTAACTTTCTCAGTACCATGAATCACTACAGCAGCAGGCTTTATTGGATGAACTCTAACTGCAACCATTGGAGATCTACCTCTAGATACCTTGGTAAATATTAACGCTCTCATTGATGTTGTTCCCATTAATCTTAAGAAATCTATTCCAGATAATGTTTCAATACACTTTATGCTATCAACTACAGTATATCCAAAAATTTTTCTATCTCCTAAATGAGGGCATGCAACTATTTCAGCATTTATAACTTGACATAAACGTTTAACAGTTACTGGCTCAGAGAACTCCCTTATATCAAGTATTGCATCAGTTGGTATATTTATTAGTTTGGTGAATTCCTTTAATACTGGTGCTCCTCTACTCTTATCTATTTGAATTAAAGCCTCAACAAATTTCTTTATAAACTTAGCCCCTGGAGACCGTCTTCTTCCTCCTTCATAATCACTAATAACTGAAGGTGATACATTCATATTTGTTGCGAGTTCAATTTGGGTTACATTAAAAAGTTCTCTCCACTTACGCATTATTATCCATGGTTTATCAGATAAAACTATTTCACCTGCAATACGTCTTGCAAATTCCTCTTCTGCCGTCAAGCTTTTCCCTCATAAGTTATCTACATTTTTTTAGAATAAAAACCTTGACTAATTGGAGCAAGATTTAAATTGAACATTTTTACACAGCTTTTTAGAGGTCCTTAGTTCTTCTTGCGTAGGGGCCGTAGGCTAGCCTGGAAGGCTGCGGGGTTAGAGTAAAACTCCCCCACTGGGTCCCCGTGACCGGAGTTCAAATCTCCGCGGCCCCACCAAATAAGCTTCTCTTCGAATTAATCCGCTGAGCGATAACTCAAATAATGCAGTTGGTTTGGTTAAATTAAAATTTCTTAATACCATTGGATGAACTTCCCCAATGATTCCTACTTCACCATTATAACTAATCACTCTAGCGCATCTTCCTCTGATAAAGCTTGCATGATAAGTGTTCACCAGTTTAAATTCAATATTTAATGCTTTCATGAGATGTATAAGCACTGGATATATGTCTTCATATCCAACTTTACCATCAGATATGGCGGCAACTAGATGAATATCTTCAATTATTTGACCTTTATTGTGAGCAAACATGGCAACGTTATTTATTTCAAATATTTTTTGAGGATATTTTGCATGTTTATTAATACTTAAAAATTCAAGTATACATGGTGTTAACCAATTTCTAATGCAAGAATAGGTTTCCAATATTGGATTTAGTATCTTAACAATATTGTCTTTACTTTTCAGATTCATTTTCTTTATCAAAATATCTGAATTGGTTAACGTATGTGTCATAATTTCTTGGAATCCCAAGTTTGATAATACTTCTCGAATTTTATTCATTAAAATTGTTAATGGTTGTTTTCTTCCTAAATTAATCACTTTAATAAATTTCGAATGACTATAAAGTTCATTTCTCAGTAATAAAATCAAATCATCAACAATATCAACAATATGTTTAACATCTATTCTATAAAATGGTACTGTTATCTCTAATTTTTTATTGTCTATTTCTTTCGCAGAGTATCCGTAAATATTTAGCAATTTTAACAGCTTAGAAACTTCAATTTCTAACCCGATAATTTTAAATATTTCATCAGCAGATGCGATAATTTTTCTTTTTTCAAGAATTGGTGTAATTACTTTCTTATTTGAATATATGATTTCACATCCTTTCAATATTCCCCCCTTCTCAAGAACATTTGTAATGAAAATATTGACTACATTGCTAGCTAAATTGCTTTCTGGACTTATACCCACTACAACTATGTTGGAGGTCTCACTAGTTACCCTAACGGAATCCATAATTATTGGCGGTATTGCTACAATTTTATTATTTGAGTCAATAAGCAGGCCGTACTTGCCATCTTTAAATATTGTAGCATAAAGGGATAATTCTTTAATTATTTTGTCTTTTTCCTTAGCATTTATAATTTTTTCAAGATCTATTTTCTTCATCAAGAAAGTAAGTGGTCCTTGTATTTTGTCATAATCACAGAGAATTATGGAGGCTCTTTGTCCTCTATCACAGTAATTCTCAAGTATATTTCTAAGAAATCGAGTAATTTCTTCAAGAGAGTGCTTATTGAAATTATAATTTTCAATAATTGCACATGAGATTGAAATATCTTCAGCAATCTCTGTATCTACATAAATTTGTTCAGCTATTTCATTATACTCTATATCTCTAGTTTTGTTTCCTAAAACCTTTTTAATAGTCCGTTCAATTCCCCAAGTTGAATATAAGTCAAGTCTGTTGTATGGAACTTCAATTAATATTTTATTCCTACTTACTTCTCTTATTATTCTACATCCAATTATTGAGTTGATTATTTTCTTAATTTCACTTAAGTTAACCTTCTTCTCAAGTATTTTTTGAATTTCATCTAAATTAACATCGATTAGAACTTTAACCATAACGTTTCCTCTCTAATCTTGTTTAAATCCGTAATAAAGAGATCATTCTCACTTTCTAAGTTAAAATATCTCAGTGCCATTAAGTTCAAGTTAATCTTAATAAAACCTATAGAGCTATCTGGCTTAATTATTCTTGAAATTTCAGGTCTTAGTAACCCGCAATAAATTTCTTTAATTGCTTGATGATTTTCATTTTCTCCAAGTATCTCAAGACAGGGGCTAGCATATGGCATATATGCTTTAACTAAATCGATGATCTTAAAATTAAATTTCGACAATATCATTTTTGCTAAGGTAATTAAGTCAATTAATGAAACATCATCCTCTACGTACAATAATCCTAAATAAAACTTTTCTAATGGTTTTCCTTTTTTGATTTTTTTCTCTATAATTTTAGATATACAGAAAATCTTACAATTTTCATTAAATTCTATCAAATATTTAATTAATGTGGAAATTGGATCAGTTTTTAGTGATAATATATTTAGATTCTCAATATTGCATTTGAAGCTCCAAAACTTTTCATAAACCTCTATTATTTCACTTATTTTCTTTCTTAACTTTTTGGTATAATATTCACTTGTACTATCGCTTTTCCTCATAATTATGTATGTTTCTTTCAATTTATCTATTAAAATTGACTCAGGGTAAAGTAATGCTTCAAAATCCCAGAAAAATGTTTCTATAATGGGACTATAAATTTCATAAAATCCGAGTGAAGTCAAAAGATTTTTAATTTCATCAATGAACTTAACGTATAAATGCTTCTTTCCCAGATAGAGAGGGCGATAAGTAGTGGATATTTCATACTTTTTAAATATAGCTTTTTTCCATGTTTCAGACATTAATATTTCTTCAGTTAATGCACTTATTTTATTTTCAATGTTGTCTATATTTCTTTTTATTTCTCTTAATAATTCCTTACCTTTATCAGTAATGGTTATTCGTTTCTCAATGTTCTCTTTTATCAATATTATTCCTCTCTTCCTTAATTGTATTATAGCATTTATAAGATTACTATTTATCCCATTTATCGCTATCTCCCTATTGGTGCCAGCCATAACATTAAAAATCTTTTCATCTAATGATGTAGTTTCATCTTTTAGAATCACATATTTGGCACCCAATTCATCATCAATTATATCGATTTTCCCTTTTCTTTTGGCCCATCCAATAGCAACATTATATTCTATTCCCTCATCCTTACATATTTCTACTATTTTTTCAATCGGAAGTTTCCCATTTTTCTGCTTTAATATTTCACACAATTTTCTTTCGGGGAGTTCCTTTTCTACTTCTTTTATTTTCTTTTTGTTTATCCTTATGACTTTCTTCTTAACTTTTATTTCCCTTAAAAAACCCATTTTATTTAATTTTTCAATTCTAGCTGATACTTCATGTATATTTATCTTACTTAAGTTAGAGATGTCTTTTAGTTGACATTTCCCTCCTAACTCTTTAATTGTTTCAAGAATTTTCAGATCTTTAAAGTCCAGCTTTTGAAAGTCTTCTTTCTTCATTTTTCTCAAAATAGGTTTAGGATAGAGGTTCTAAATATTTGTTCTATCAATTTATGGTTATCCATTCTCCTACTTCAAGAATCATTACCTTAACCTCAGGCATTTTATCTTTAACTAATCTGGCAAATTCGTTAGGATCTTGTTGGATGACAGGGAAAGTATTGTAGTGCATTGGTATAACTACTTCAGGCTTAATTAATTCAACAGCTTTAGCTGCCTCCATGGGGCCCATAGTATAGTAGCCACCTATTGGAAGTAGAGCGATTTTAGGACTATATATTTCTCCAATAATTTGCATATCACTAAACAGTGCTGTATCTCCTGCATGATATATGCTTTTTTCATTTTCTCCTCTGATTACATAGCCCACTGGGCTCCCCCTAGATGCTGAATGTATTGCGGGGACCATGGTTATGTAAATACCATTAACCTCAACTGTTCCACCAATATTCATTCCAATAATGTTTTTCACACCTTGTGAAGATGCGTACTCACTTAATTCATAGATACTAATGAAAGTAGCTCCGCTTTCTTTAGCTATTCTTATTGAATCCCCTAAGTGATCTCCATGATCATGAGTTACTAAGATTAAATCTATTTCCTTAAAATCTTCAGGTTTATCTTTAGCCAATGGATTCCCCGTAAGCCATGGATCAATCAATATTTTCTTTTCTTGAAATTCAATTGCAAACCCAGCGTGACTAAGCCATTTAATACGCATACATAATCACCATCAATACTTAGTTCATCTCAATTTATTAATACTTTTATTTCCTACAGCTATTTATTTTAATGTATGTTGAATGATCGTAAATCACTAAATGATCATAGCTTTTCAGTAACTATTAGGAGAGCCAAAATGAATGACATAATGTATATATTTAGAATTGAACTTCTATCCTTTAAAGATCCATATCCCATAGAACTGTTAAAATCTCTAATGATCATGAGTCAAGATATGTTCTTGGTGGCAGAAATTAATGGTAACCTAATTGGATACGTAGTTTCTCTTATTCGAAGAGGTTATATTTGTCATATTCTTTCAATAGCTGTTCACCCAAATTATAGGCGAAGAGGAATCGCTACTAAGCTTATGGTTTCAATAGAGAAAGAAGCAAAAAAGCATAATGCTTTCTTAATGAGGCTAGAAGTTAGAGCAAGTAATTGTGCTGCAATAAATCTCTATAAAAAGCTAGGCTTCTCAGAATCATATATAATACCAAAATACTATAGGGATGGTGAATCAGCCATAGTTATGTTCAAGCTATTGAAGTAAAGTCTAAGTAAGAAACATATTTAACTTAGGAGAATTAATTCTATGGGGAACATTCTTGTCCCAAGAAATACTCTTTTGGCCACTTGATATAACTTATGCCATTGAAAGAGATACCCCAATAATTTGTATCTGGGCCGTAACTGAAAATGGAAAACGAGTTCTTCTGATAGATAAGCGTTTTAGACCTTATTTCTACGTTTTACCTAAGGAGAACATATCATCATCTTTAATGAAGGTTATTAAGCGATTTAGCATCCCAACTTCTCCTATTTTAGATATTATTGAAGTTAAAAAATACTTCTTTGGAAAACCTAAACGTGCACTTAAAGTTATATGTCAATTACCAACAAGTTTAAATGATTATAAAGAGAAGCTCATGGGACATCCATATGTTAATGATGTGCTTGAAGCTGATATACGTTTCTATATGAGATATATGATTGATAAAAATGTGTATCCATGTACTTGGCACAGAGTTAAGGTTGATGAAATTAATGTAAAAAATAATGTTCATGTAGATGCTGCATATGAAATTATAGAAGATCCAGAGGTTGCCGAATATCATGTTATTCCGAATCTCAAAATTTTAGCTTTTGATATCGAATGGTATAGCCCCAAAGGAGCTCCTAAACCACATAATGACCCAATAGTAGTTATTTCAGCAGCTACAAATACTGGTAAAAAAGTCCAATTTACTCAAGAAAATTATAATGAAAAAGATTTGCTCAAATTATTTAGTGATTTCATATTAAGGGAAGATCCAGATGTAATTGTAGGATATAATTCAAATAAATTCGTTTGGCCCTACATTGTAAATAGGGCAAAAATCTTAGGTGTAAAAATTCCAGTTAGTAGAGAAGAATCTGCTCCTCAAACTAGTGTTTATGGGCATATTTCGATTGCTGGTAGAGCAAATGTAGACATGTTAGATTATGCTGAAGATCTATATGCAATTAAAGTTAAAACCCTTAGTAATGTAGCTGATTATCTTGGTATTAAACCTAAAGAACAGCAACAGCTAGTTAATCCACCATGGGTTTATCAGTTATGGGGTTTACATGATAAAAGAAGTATTCTAATAAATCATTCTCTTGAAGCTGCTGAATTAACTCTTAAAATAGCTGAGAAAGCATTACCATTTGCTTATCAACTTGCAAGCGTAACTGGGATACCCTTAGATCAAGTTCTAGCTGCTCCAGTGGGCTTTCGTGTAGAGTGGTTTTTAATTCGTCAAGCTTTTGCTGAAGATGAGTTAGTGCCAAATAGAATTGAAAGACCATATACTCCATATCGAGGTGCATTAGTTCTTAAACCTAAAGAGGGACTTCATGAAAACATTGCAGTAATCGATTTCTCCGCTATGTACCCAAGTATAATGATAAAATACAATATAAGTCCAGATACATATGTTCCTCCAGAAGAAGAAATTCCACCAGAGGAATGCTATATTGCCCCTGAAGTTGGACATAGATTTAGGAAGGATCCTCCAGGCTTCTTTAAGAGAGTTTTAGAAAAATTAATTGCGTTAAGAAGATCATTAAAGGAACAGTTGAAAAAATTGGATCCATCAAGTCCAGAATATGTAATAATCGACAATAGGCAAAAAGCGATTAAAGTTATTGCAAATGCATGCTATGGATATACTGGTTGGCTAGGTGCAAGATGGTATATAAAGCAATGCGCTGAAGCTACAACAGCTTATGGAAGAAAAACCATAATGGAAGCTATAAATCTAGCTAAGGACCTTTCACTTAAAGTGATTTATGGCGACACAGATTCACTATTCGTATATTATGAACCTCAAAAAGTTGAAGAATTTATATCTAGGATTGAAGAAAAAATAGGACTCGAAATTAAAATTGATAAGATATATAAAACATGTCTCTTCACTGAAGCTGCAAAAAGATACGCTGGTCTTCTATTTGATGGTAGAATTGAAGTTGTAGGATTCGAAGCTGTAAGAGGAGATTGGTGTGAACTAGCTCAAGAGGTTCAATTTAAAGTTATAGAAATCATCTTAAAACACAAATCCCCGCAAATGGCAGTTAAATATGTCCAAGAAATTATTAATAATCTAAAATCGAAAAAAATACCATTCGAAAAATTAGTAATATGGAAAACTCTCTCTAAATCAATTAACGAATATGAAGTTGAAGCTCCACATGTAAGAGTCGCTAAAATTTTACTAAAAGAAGGCTATTCATTAGAGGTAGGTGATAAAGTAGGATACGTTGTAATTAAAGGAGTTTCTAAGAAAATTTCCGATAGGGTAAAGCCATACTTTATGGCCAAATATGATGAAATAGATTTTGACTATTATGTCTCAAAACAAATATTGGCATCGGCGCTTCGCATTCTTTCAATATTTAAATATAATGAGGATAAAATATTAAAATCGGCTTCAACAGTTACTTTAGATTTATGGTTTAAAAAACGTTAATTGTTAAATGATTTACTAGATGACTTCATTAAATGTTATTAAATTAATATTGATTGGTCTCTTAGTTATGTTTCCAATTCTGGCACCTACAATTATTTTAATATTCTTTTCACTAGCAATATCTATTAGACGTTGAGTTATTACTCCATCAAAAATTATTGCTTCAATTTTTTCATCGGTCTTCTTTATTCTATCCACTAATTCTCTCACAGGAATTTCGTCAATTTCATTCCATTTTTCATCATAGATTATTGCTCTTAATGTACCAATAATTTCTTTAATCTTTTTAGTAACATCTGGTGGTATTAATTGAGCTTTAGCCCTTTTAATTTTAGGCTTTTCAATTTGAGCTAAATATTGCTCTGCTGGCGTTAGGTTTGATAAACATTTAGCGATTTCTTTCGTTGTTAGTTCTTCAACTTCCTTACCAGATGGCGCTCTTGCTATGTAATCTATATCTGCAACTTGGAGTAGTTCTTTTAATATTAATTCGCCAGCTCTATCACCATCAACGAATGCTATGGTTTTCTTTTTCTTACTAAGTTCTATTATGGTTTTAGGGATTGAAGTTCCCTCAATAGCTATTGCATTTCTATATCCATGTTTGAGCAAATTAATTACATCAGCTCTCCCTTCAACGATTATTATTGTATCACTATAGGGTACATCTGGTCCTGCTGGCAAACCTTCTTCACCAAATTTAATTATTTCTGCACTTCGAATATCGCGAACTATTTTCTCAATTATTTCTCTTGTCTCAGGAATTTTTTCATGTTCCCATTTTAACAATATTTCCTTAGCTCTCTCGATAACTTTCTTTCGTTTTTCCTCTCTTAGATCCTCAATATCCTTAAGTATGAATTTTGCAGTACATGGACCAACTTTATCAATTGTTTCAACTGCAGCTGCAATTAATGCTGTTTCAATTCTACCTAAGCTAGATGGAATAATAACTTCTCCAGCAGTTTTCCCCCCTCTTACTTCTAAATGAACTTGTATTCTTCCAATTCTTCCAGTTCTTTGTAGTTCCCTTAAATCCAGCTCGTCACCCAATAGTCCTTCAGTTTGACCAAATATTGCTCCAATAACATCTGGTTTTTCAACAACTCCATCAACTTCAAAGTACATGCGAATGTTATATTTTGCTGTTAAGACTGCACCACCCATTATTTTCCTCCTTATACATCTATTCTGTAAACCATACCTTTATCTAAGTATTTTCCTCCCAAGATAATCTTGAATCATATGGAAGAGAAATATATTAGGCACATGGATTATCAATAATTATTAGTGAAATAAATTTCATGCCCCGGTAGCTCAGCTGGCAGAGCGGCGGCCTCGTAAGCCGTTGGTCGCGGGTTCAAATCCCGCCCGGGGCTTCAATACAAGCTAACTTCCTAATATAATGTTTTAATTTGAATAATTTCAAAATGTTATGTTTTTCATAATGGTGGGGCCGGTGGGACTTGAACCCACGACCAACGGGTTACTCCGCTCCAGAGCTGCATCATCCCAATCGGTCATAACATCATTTAGGCTCTGGAGCCCGCCGCTCTACCTTGCTGAGCTACGGCTTACTGC
>CAZCCB010000008.1:0-35021 GCA_964497155.1 uncultured Nitrososphaerota archaeon
TATTATTACTGCCCATAGGAGAGAAAATCCGTAAGTAGAACCAGCATAACTAAACGTTACAAGATTAGATGCCCCTAAACCTGCAACACTTGATATTATTGCAGAACTTAAAGACCTAAACGCATCTAAAAATTTGCTCTTCCTTCTCCTCAAGTTAACCCTTATCCTCCTTTACTTTTAAAATAATTTTATTAACAAATTCCTCATTTAAAATTAAACTTAAGTGAAGACGCCCATCTTCAAAAGATACATTTTCAATCTTAAATATTGAAGAAAACTTATTACATTTCAATTGCTCTGAGGATAATTTAATATCATTTTTAGCCTGAGACTTTTCTTCATTAGTAATAACCTTTATTCCATATTTTTTGGCAAGCCTTCTAGCAATGGCATAATTATAAGCTACTGGAAAAGCTCCGGCAATTAAATAAGTAATTAAAACAGCAATATCCTCAAGCATTTAACCCACCAGAGTAAATATGTGGAGTAATATGTAATTTGACTTTACGAGTTTACTTAAGTAAAATAACAAGTTAGAATACGGGGAGAATACATCTAAGAAACATGTCTAAATAATGGTTACGGCATAGCTATATATTGCCTAGTTACAAGTAAATTTTGAAATGATAAGAGTGAATTTAGCTGGATGTGAGAAATATCTTGAAATTACAATAATTTTAATAGTGATAATGCTTATATATCCCATTATCGTATTTGCATCCAGTTCTGAAACATATATCATTGGCTTCGAAATAACGATAAAGAATGAAGGGGAAAAACCTTATCCATTAAATGATTTTAGGAAAATAATTTTAATTCCTGAAAATAATTATCAAAAGTTAATATCATTTAGATGCATGATAAATGAAACTGAAACTTCTTGGAGAATGATTGGATTAAATGATGAGGGAAATATTGAAGTTGAACTAATGAATATTCCAGAAGAAGTATTACCTAAAACACAGTTAACATTTAAATTCATAATTGAAGCTAAAATTTCTAAAAAACGGCCACCGCAGATAAATGTTAGTAAAGCTGGAAGCATTACTGATATACCGAGAAAATTAACTGAAAAATATTGTGTAATGAAGGGATTATGGGCTAAAAGTTTTAATGTAAGTTTACTTGCAAGAAAACTTATTAAAAATGAAACAAATGTATTAAAAATTCTATTTATACTTATAAAATGGATCGAAAATAATATAGAGTATCCAGATGGAAGGGAACCAAAAATACCTTCATATCCAGATGAAACATTAAACATGAAAGTGGGAGATTGTGATGATCAAGCAAATCTATTAGTTGCTATGTGTAGGGCAATTAATATTCCAGCATATACTCAATTGGCATTTATATTTATGGAGGGTAGGAGGATGAGACGTGAAGGATTATTCGAGGGAAGATTAACAATTGAAGCCGTAAATTTAGCTGGCCATGGATGGGCATTAGTATATATACCTCCATGGGGATGGATACCAGTTGATATGACATTCTATAAGGGAGCAATAATTAAAGATAAAAAGATTATTAGTAGCAAAATTGAAGATCATATAATTGGAGCATCAACTTTTCATTATGTAACGCTAGTAACTGAAAATATAATTTATAGCGATTATATTAAGGATTTAAATGAATGGCTAAAGGACTTGGATGAATATAACTTGAGGTGGACTGAAAAATATTGGATGGAAATGAAAGTTAAGAGAGCAGGTGATGGAATAGTATTAGCTTCGATTATATGCCTCATATTGTTAACTACATCAACCATATTAATTTACATATATGTTAGAAGAAAAAGAAGAGAGAAATAATGACAGTTAATTTAATTGAATAAAAGATGTTATTTACTTTAGTTACCATATTATTTTATGGTGCAAATTATGGAGGTATTAGAGGCAATTAAGAGTAGAAGGAGCATTAGAAAATTTCAGAGAAGGGACATCTTAGAAGGCGATTTGAAGATAATTTTGGAAGCTGCAATTTGGGCTCCATCAGCCGGAAATTTACAGCCATGGGAATTTATTATTATAAAGAATAATGATTTAAAGCGTAAAATAGCAATGGCTGCTTATGGTCAAATGTGGATTGCTGAAGCCCCAGTAGTGATTATAGTATGTGCAAATATACCTAGGACTTCAAGATATTATGGAGAAAGAGGAAGAACTCTATATTGTATTCAAGATACTGCAGCAGCGATACAGAATATGCTTTTGGCGGCACATGCTTTAGGTTATGGGGGATGTTGGGTTGGAGCTTTCTCTGAAGAAGAAGTAAAAAGAATATTAGAAATTCCTGAACATGTTAGACCAGTTGCAATAATTCCAATTGGAGTTCCCGCAGAAAAACCTAGACCTCCTCCAAGAAGAAATCTTGATCAATTAATTCATTACGAAAAATATTAAGAGTATACACTGCGTATTCACCTCGTATTATAAGTTAGATAATTTACCTAGGTAAACTCGTAAAGCAATACTAGAACCACTTCCAGAGAAAAATTGGAGAAAATGCTAACATTTATTGGAAGGAAAGAGGGTGAAGAAAAGACATTACTGAAGGAGAAATTTGAATTACATAAAAGAATAGCCAGTAAGATAATTAGAGATATTCGCGATTGGAGAGAATTAACAATTTTTACATATCCTAAAATTGTTAATTTAGGAAGTACTATAAATCCAGAATTCTTAGCCTTATCCATTGCCCACGAAGTTTGGAGAAAATTTAAAATAAACTCAATAGTAATGATAAATACTACTTATATGGAACTTGAAACAGCATTGGAATTAATTAATGAAATGGAAAGTCCCCCTTCGACATTTAAATTTGGAGTTGATAATGAGAATTTTGAATTAGTTCCCAAGATTAAAATAAATTTCGAAGACTTAAAAGTTCATGGACGATTTTTAGGTAAAATAATTAAGAGCATAGCTCCTGAAAGGAGAAGTGAAGTCAATGAAAAATTATTTGAAGAAGTTAATAATTTAAACGATCTATGCAATTTAGTAATTAAAATACTTGAACCTCCAAGTATAAACGAAATCGTTGCTGGAAAATTTCTTGAAAATGCAAATAAGGATAAAATAGCTACAATAGCAAGGCTAGCTGGATTTATAAGCAATTTAGTTTTATCACCAATTTCAATTGCACCTCAAAGTATAAAAGCAGTTCAGGAGATCGTTAAAACCATAAAGTCGAGCAAAGAAGACCTCTATGATGAGTGGCGCAAAGCCCTTAAACAAAGCTTTAAGGCAGAAATATTAGAGCAAATGTTTGCCCCTAAAGGTGCTAAATTATTAGTTGATAAAATTCATGATAATGGATGGACAGTAATATTTAACATTACTGATGAAACAATATATGAACCATTCTCATTCTATATGATGTGGGATGCATTATCATGTATGATAAAAGAATTAAACAAAAATAAAATTCTTGGAGTAATTCCAGATAGTGACAGCTTAATACAAGTACCAGCAGCTGGCTTTGTCATTAGAAAGGTTATTGAAATAGGAGGAAATACTTATTTAACCTACATGTTCAGAGGAAAATTATGTAAGTATCCAAAATATACAAAATTAATTAAAAGATATATTAAGGATAAAGTAGTAATATTCGATATGCCATCAAACCTATTTAATAAAATTTTTAATAAGGATGGAATAATAGCGTCAGCAACATTAATGAGATGCCTATCTAAAATAGCAAAATTACGAAAAATAGGCGATATAGCATATACCTTTAGAAAATATGGTTATCGAGGCATATGGAAAATTGATAAAATACCTCTTAACAATAATCTTTCATCACATATTAATAGATTATTAATGAAATTTTCAGAAATCATTCCTATTCACTCAATCTAAATTTAGCACTCTAGAAAGTTCAGCTATGTTCTTAATAACTATATCTGCACCATATTCTATTAGCTTTTCTTTAGACATATGACCAGTTAAAACGCCAATAACCAACTTAGCTCCAATAGCCTTTCCACCCAATATGTCATTCCAATAATCACCAACAACTATACATTCGCTTGGTGAAACATTTAACAATCGAGAAGCTAATTTGAAAAGCTTAGTTTTAGATAATGCATTATCATCGTTATTTGGAATTGAAAGCTTCGTAAGAATAAGATCAACATACTTACTAAGTCCAAATTCATCCAGCTCTCTCCAAACATCCTCCTCCTTAACAGCTCTTCCAGTAACTACTGCAATTAAACAATTTTTCTTCTTTAATAACTTTAAAATCTCAACTGCTCCAGGTATTGGAGAATCTGAATCAATCTTAACATCATTATATTTTTTAAGAAAATTCCACCAGAAATCATTTCTTGAGATACCTGATGGAATGAGCATATCCAGATTATCATCAGAGTAATGTTTAATGAATATATCCCAATTAATAGATGGGGAACCATATATTTCTAAAACTTTATTGAAAACTATGTAAAATCTCTTGAGTGTATCAATTAAAGTTTGATCTAAATCGAATATCACTGCCTTCAATTTCATCTCCCTCAGAGCAAAATTTTTGATTATAAACTAAAATTTAAATTTAGCCATGAATAAAGCATTAAGACAGCTATCTAAAGAAGATTGGGAAATAGGATTATTAATTATTTATTGGCTAAAGAAAGTAGATAAATTGACTAGAAGGAAAGTATTAAATACCCTTAAAAATGAACAAACTGGTAATATTAGATTTATAAATGCAATAAAAACAAACATAATAGTTTATGCATCAAGAAATATGGAGAAAAAGAGAATTGAAAAAATTGTTGAAAGAGCATTAACATTAAGCTTTAAGGTGCCAGTTAAAATTGAAGTCATATCATTTAATGACTTAAAGATGATATTTAATGAATTACTAAGAACTTATAAGGAAATTAAATCTAGGTGATTTGGGAATAGAGATGACGAGGATTCTAATAAATACCAATTATTGTAAAGGCTGCGGGATATGTGTTGAAATTTGTCCAGTTAAGGTATTTAAGTTATCAGAGGAAGTTAATGAAAAGGGATATCATATAGCAAATCCAATTAATCATGATAAATGCATAAAATGCCATCTATGTGAATTATACTGTCCAGACCAAGCAATTTATGTGGAGGACTAGGATTGAAAGAGGATGATGTCAAAAAACTAGCTGAAATAAGAAAAATGCTTATTCAGTTAATTGAAAGGACTGAACGTGAGCTTGAATTACTAAGGGCATGTATGATGATAGTTGATGAAGAGCTTGCTAAAACAAGTTTTACAACTGCAGAGAAACTTCTAGTTAAAGAGAAAGCTAAAGAAACTATAGTGCCATTAGTCGAAAGGGAACCTTGGAGGGAATTAAGTACAGTAACATATAGGATTGGGAAGCAGGAAGTGAAACTTGTTAAGATTTATTATAGAGGTAATGATCTTAGGATTGTTCCATTAATTAGGTTTAATGTCTCAACACCACCATTTGAATCATTTCTAGTAAATAGAGTTTTAGAAGGTATGAAAAAGAGGGATGAGGAAAAGATCGCCAATAGACAATTACCAATTGATAAAAAGATTGACTATGAAATTAAGCTTGATGGAGACATTATAAAGGAGATTATAATTAAAAATGTAATTGAAGAGGAAAGAGTTACTAGCATTAAGAATGCTGTTAAATGGACATTTACTAGAATGTATGAAAAATATTTGAGGTGAAAATTTGAATTTAAAGGAAATATTAGATAAACTTAATAAAATTAAAATGTTTAATACAGCATTTAACTTATCAGATCATATTGAAAATGCATTTAAAAAATTGGAAATTGAAGGAGAAATTGCCCCAAAGAACATTAACAAAATAGTGATTGTTGGAATGGGTGGATCAGGAATAATAGGAAATATATTATCAGATTGGTTAGAAATGAAAATTAAAATTCCAATATTCCTATGGAAAGATTACAATTTACCATCATGGATAGATTCAAACACTTTAATATTAGCAATTAGTTATTCCGGGAATACTGAAGAAGTACTTTCTTCAATCATATACGCTATAAAGAGAAAATGTCAAATCGTGGGTATAACAAGTAATGGAATGCTTCTTCAATTAGCCTCCAAATATAATTTCCCAATCATTAAAATTCCTCAGGGATATCAGCCTAGAGAAGCAATACCATATTTACTCTCTGGTGGAATTATAGCTTTATGTGAAACAAATATAATTAAAAGGGAGAAAGTTAATGAAGAAGTTGACGAAGTATTAAAAACTTTAAATGAAATGAAAATAGAGCTCAAAAAAGATTTTAATAAGATAATTCAATTGGCAAGAAATCTATGTAAATCACATATAGTCATATACACTTATAAACCACTTAGAGCTGCTGCCCTTAGATTTAAACAGCAATTAAATGAGAATAGTAAATGTTTTGCTAAAGTTGAATTCCTACCTGAAGCTGGACATAATGAAATTGTTGGATGGAAAGCTGATGATAAGGTTTTAACTAATATTAAAGTAGTTTTTCTTAGAGATTTAATCGAAAATGAGGTTATGAGTGCTAGAATTAAAGCATTTATTAATGAGATTAAAAATAGAAACGTTAAATTCTATGAAGTATATGCGAGAGGTAATAATATTCTTACTAGAATTCTATCCTTAATATATATTGGCGATCTTACTTCAATTACAATCGCAGTTATAAAGGGTATTGATCCAATTGAAATAGAACCAATAAGGAAATTAAAAAAATTGGTTAAGGCCACTGGATACTTAAGTAAGCTAATGGAAACAATAGAATATTAATCTCCGTAAATATTAATCTTTATAAATAATTTAAATCTAAGTATCTTAGGTGAAAATATGCCTAAACCCATTGTGAAAGTAGGAGTAAATGGATATGGAGTTATAGGTAAAAGGGTTGCTGATGCAATTACCCTTCAAGATGACATGAAATTAATTGGAATTTCGGATATTGTTGGAGATTGGCGAGTTAAAATGGCTGTTAGAAAGAATTTCACTATTTATTGTGCATCAAAGGAATATATGGATAATATGGAGAAAGCTGGAATTGAAGTTGCAGGTACGCTCGAAGATTTATTAAAGGAAGTCGATGTAATTATAGACTGCACACCAGCTAAAATAGGTGCTAAAAATAAGCCATTATATGAAAAGATGGGTGTAAAAGCAATATTTCAAGGTGGAGAGAAACATGAAGTTGCTGGAGTAAGTTTCGTTGCACAATGCAATTATGATGAAGCACTAGGTAAACAATTTGTAAGAGTAGTAAGCTGTAATACTACAGCCCTCTGTAGAGTTTTAGGTGCAATTAAAAATGAAATTGGAATTAAAAAGGCGAGAGCATTTATCGTACGAAGAGCAGTTGATGTTTGGGAGAGCGGTAAGAGAGGCATTATGAATACAGTTGTACCAACAATGGGTGTAAGTCATCATGCACCGGATGTGAAAACAGTTCTCCACGATTTAGACATAGTAAGTGTAGCAGTAAAAGCATCACATAACCTATTTCACCTACACTTCTGCCTAATTGAACCATCAAGAAAAACTAGTGTTGAGGAGGTAATTAATGTTCTTGAAAAAGCACCCAGGATAGTATTTGTAGACTCAAGGGATGGAGTTGATGGATTGCATGCAATATTCGAAATAGGTAGAGATCTAGGCAGAAGTAGAGGAGATATTTATGAAATACCAGTATGGAGAGATAGTATAATTATGGTTGGGGATGAAATTTACCTATCATGGAGCACGCCAAATGAAAGCAATGTAATTCCAGAAAACATTGATGCAATAAGAGCATTAACTGAAATAGAAACTAATTGGCGGAAAAGTGTTGAAAAAACAGATAAGGCATTAGGTGTAATTAAGAAGTTCTATTAATTCCACATAATTTTTGCAATTTAATTTGGAATATTATAGTACTAATTAGTTGATGATTAGCAAGATTTAATTTTATGTAAATAAAATTCTTCTTAGTGACTAGCCTTGGAATATTCCATAATAGTTGATGTTTATGAGAAAATTGAATCTACAACCAAAAGGCTTGAAATGACTGATTATCTGGTATCACTGTTTAGTAAAACTCCTAAAGAAATAATAGATAAGGTAGTTTATTTAACTCAAGGAAAGCTCTATCCAGACTACATGGGAATAGAGCTTGGGGTAGCTGAAAAATTAACCATGCGGGCAATTTCAATTGCAAGCGGACTCTCAGTTAAGAATTTAGAAAACGAACTTAGAAGAACTGGAGATATAGGATTGGTTGCTGAAAAAGCGTTGAAGAAGAAGAAAGTAGCTACATTAATGCAATTTTTTGGTCCCTCAATGGTCAAGAGTGAGAAACTTACAGTTCAACAAGTATATGAAACACTTGATAAGATAGCTAAGGCTACTGGAGAAGGATCTCAAGATACGAAAATAAAATTATTAGTAAGTCTACTTAGAAGGGCATCGCCGAAAGAAGCAAAATATCTTGTTAGAACAGTTACTGGTAAATTAAGATTAGGAATTGCTGATATGACAATATTAGATGCATTAGCAATAGCATTCTGTAAAACTAAGGATGTAAGATCAATAATAGAAAGGGCATATAATATATCATCAGATCTAGGAGCCGTTGCAAAAACACTTGCATATGAGGGATTAGAGGGAATAAAGAAATTTAGAATAGTAGTTGGCCGACCAATAAGACCAATGCTAGCTGAAAGATTGACATCACCTGAAGAAATATTAGAGAAATTAGGAGGAAAATGTGCTGCAGAATATAAATATGATGGAGAGAGAATACAGGCACATAAGAAGGGAGATGAAGTGCTATTATTCTCAAGAAGATTAGAAAACATAACTCACCATTATCCAGATGCATGTGAATTAATTAGGAATAACATTAAAGCTGAAGAAGCAATAGTTGAAGGAGAGGTAGTAGCGATAGATCCTGAAACTGGAGAAATGCAACCATTCCAGGAATTGATGCATAGAAGGAGGAAATATGGAATTGAAGAGGCAATGAAACTCTATCCAATAACGCTATTTATGTTTGATGCACTTTATGTTGATGGAGAAGACTTAACATTAAAACCATATCCATATAGGAGAGAAATATTAGGCAAAATAGTTAAAGAAACTGATAGAATAAAACTTGCAACTTATAAATTGATAGATAATCCAAAAGATTTAGAGGAATTCTTCTTAGAAGCAGTTGCAAATGGATGTGAAGGATTAGTTTGTAAATCGGTTAATCCAGATGCAATTTATCAAGCAGGAGCTAGAGGATGGCTTTGGATAAAATATAAGCGGGATTATAAATCGGAAATGATTGATACAGTAGATCTTGTAGTTGTAGGAGCATTCTGGGGTAAAGGTAGGAGAGCAGGTACATATGGAGCATTATTAATGGCAGCATACGATCCAGAGGCAGACATGTTTAGAACAGTATGTAAAGTTGGGAGTGGATTTACAGATGAGGATCTAGAGAAACTACCAGAAATACTTGAACCATATAAAATACCCCATATACATCCAAGAGTAGACTCAAAAATTGAAGCAGATGTATGGTTTGTACCAGCAGTAGTACTAGAAATAATTGGCGCAGAAATAACTTTAAGCCCAATGCATACATGCGGATTAAATGCTATTAGGGAGGAAGCAGGATTAGCCATTAGATTTCCAAGATTCACTGGAAGGTATAGAACAGATAAGAGAGCTGAAGATGCAACAACAGTTAAAGAAATAATTGAAATGTATAAAGCACAATTAAGAAAGATCTCCGAATAGTGATAAATTAATGAAGAAAAGGAAAAAAGTGGACAATTGGTGGAAAGAATACTTAAATTATCTAGATAATAGTCCAATTTCAATTAGAAGATTGGTTGATAAATTAGCTCCAAGACATTATATACCAAAAAGGGAAAAAGTAGTTATTAAAAAGAAATATGAGCTTTGGCCATTTCAAAAGAAAATTCTAAATAAAATGAAATATGAAGAGAAATCATTAATTCTCGGATTACCAACAGGTTTAGGTAAAACATTTATCGCAGGAGCATATCTCGAAGAATTATCTAAACCAAACGGAATTAGAGTACTCTTTTTAGTTCCATCAGTTCCATTAGGAGTACAGCAAACAATTTTCGCAAGAAATCAATTATATGTTAAAAACGCTTATTTTATCTCAGGAGCAATATCACCAGAGAAAAGAAGAAAATTAAAGGTTTGGAATACTGGTTTTGCAGTTACCACACCACAAACATTTGCTAATGACCATTTATACGCATTTGAAAGTGCATTAAGAGATGCTAGGGAGATGCATAATCCATTACCATACTTAAATGAATTTCTAAGAGATGCAGATTTCCATTTTCCATATGATGTTGTAATTGCAGATGAATGTCAAAGATACATTGGAGAAACAGATGGATATTCAATTTTATTGGTAGCTGCAGCATGTAAAGTAAAAATCTTAGCATTAAGTGCCACTCCACAATTACATGCACCACATAGACTACAGGAATTAAGGAAAATTTTTGATAAAATCGAATTATTTTCAGTTGAAGAGCCATCAGTGAAAAAATACATGCCAACGAGAATACTCCATGTGATTAAAATACCACCTCCAGAAGAACTATTAACATTATATCGCGCCTTTGATAAAATTATAAGTAATATTGAAAAGCAAATTAAGGATAAGTATGGTTCAAATCACCTTAAAATCAACTGTACAGAACATTCACCATGTAGGAAGAGAATGGCATTTAAAATGCTTAAACTTAAACTGATTGAAAATGGAGCCAGTAGCGTTTTAAAATATTCAACTTGGAGATTAAAGGAATTAAAAATACCATTAGATGAACTTAATGGCAAAAGCATATTAAGAATATATCGTGAAACATTAAGTAAATGTTTTAATCATAAAATTGAAGTTGCAATGAAAATTTTAGATAGAGAAATTTATGATAAAGCAATTATTTTTGCAGAAGCAGTTGAAGCTGTAAAGCAACTTGGAAGAAAACTTCAAGAGAAAATGGGAATTGAAAATGTTGCAATTTTAGTTGGAAAAGGACATATGAGTTTAGAACAGCAAGCATCAGCATTAATGCAGTTTAAAAGTAAAGCCAAAGTTTTAATTGCAACTTCAGTTGGAGAAGAGGGATTAGATATACCTGTAGCTGATATAGAGATATGGATTGATCCTCCAAATAATCCTAAGAAATGGATTCAAAGATTTGGAAGAATACTTAGAAGACCTTTCAAAGATAAAATTGCAAGAACATATGCTCTCATAACATTAAGAACTCATGAAAAAAATAAATTACTGAGCGTAATGAAGAAAGTTGAGAGAATATATAAGTTTACGCAGAAAATAGTTTATGAAGATTTAAATCAAATATTCAAGGGTCAATCAACATTAATCAGCTTTTTAGGAAGAAAATCATCCAATTATGATAACTTGAGAACCTAATGCTTGTCCTGGGAGAGGTTTCCTAAATTTAGCAATTACAATACCTTTCCGCCCATGCACTCTAATAATATTACCAATAACTCTTAAGCCCTTACCATTAGTCCAGATAACTTTTTTACCTATTAACTGTGAAGCTGAACTATTTGATTTAAAGTTCTCAAACTTTAAGTATACGTAATTTGTATATTGCCTCTTTAAGCCCCTCTTATATCCCAAAATTACTCCCTTAAGCCCTACAACTGCCATGAGCCTCACCTCACGGCAATTGAAGGGGCTGAATATTTTGGGGAAGAATAAAATTTCAATGTTACGCTAGTAGTCTAATAGTAAACCCTAACTCCAATAGGGTCAATTTCAGATATGAATATGCCTTCGCATGGAAAGAAATCTAATAATATATTAGTGATGATATCTATTTTATCCCTATAAGTTACAGCGAATAGAGTTTTGCCATCAAAATCAACGCCACATAATAATGGGCTATACTTTCTTAGTTCATTTAAAATTCTCCGAATACCTATAGAGTAAATCCTCTCATGTGAGAAGTTAAATTGCTTAATCTTATTAATTAAATCGTTAAATGAAATCACTCCATCTAATGAATATTGAACTCTACTCATAAGATGAGAAGACATAATTTCTTTAAAATCGTATTTAGGGAGATCAATAATTTCAAGTGGACGCCCAGCAACTATAATTCTTAAATCATTAGGATAATTAATCTTAAAGTATTCAGCATTACTTGGTATACCAGTACGTTTAACAATTATTAATCCACCATTAAGTAATAATCCAGAGACACCAACTCCAATTTTATGCTTTAATTCCATTTCATGAGCAATATCACCAATGGTTAAAGGAGGAATCTCCAAATTAAGTGCAGAATATATTGAAACGAGAGATGAAACTAAAGCTGAAGTAGGTATGCTTAAACTGGCACATAAAGGTAATTCAAAATTAAATAATAGTTCACCTCTAACCCCACTGATATCAGTCTGATTTAATATAGCTTTAACAGCATTTTCAATCCATGGTAAATTTAATTGCTTATCACCATAAATGAAATCTAATTTAGTACATCTAGATACTTCGATTTCAGCTATACATGATACACCTCTAATTAGACATGCGCCAACCCCATTAAACCCAGAACTTCTTAAAGAAGATGAGCATTTAAAGCTTGGAATAAAGGGTATAAAGGAGGGGGCGAAGGCCTTACCAATATTCCTCAATTTTACTCCTCCAGAGCTAGGTTCAATATTCTCTCGGCAATTCGCTTTGCACCATTCATCTTTAATGCTATTTTCTGCAATGCTTTAATTCTTCTTTTAACTCTATCATTTGAATATAAGAATTTTACAGATTCAATGAGACTGTCAATAGATAATTCATCATAAGTCAACATAACAGCAATGCCTAATTTTTCAGCAATTGTAGCATTACTAATTCTCTCAGTATGACCCCTAGCTGGTATTAATATCATTGGTACACCATAGCATATGGCTTCAATAATACTAGTATGACCTGCATGATTAATATTAATGTTACTTACCTTTAAGTATTCATAATATCTATTAGTCCAACTTAAAATTCTGATCCTATCTTTATTTAATATAACTTTATAACTACTTGGGTTAGATAATGTTATTACTGATTGGAAATTCATTTGATCACAAAGCTGATAAAGAGATCTTATTAAAATTTTGGCTAAGAATGATTTTTCAAAACCTAAGCCGCTTATAGTTCCAAAAATTAATGGTAAACTTTTCTTTAATTTTAAAATATTTATCAACTTATCACTACTAGGTAATTCATTAGGAAGAATACTTACAATTGGACCTGTAAATTCTATTTTATCTTGGAAAAACTTTAGATCTTGAACATGAAATCTACATATTGCTATTTTAGGCGGTAAATCTGGAACAAAAATTTGTTTTGAGAAGTTCCACATAAGAGACATGAAATTTGAAATAAACTTCTCCGATAATTCTTTAATCACTTTAATTGAAGAGGACATCGGCTTAGTTCTAGGAATTATGAGGGCTAATTGATTGGAAATTAATGCACAAGGGATGCCAAGTATTCTCGATGCTATAATTGATGAAAGTCTAGAATCTGAAACTACAACATGAGGTTTGAATCTTAAAATATGCTTGAGTTCTAATGATATCTGATTAATAAAATTCTTAATGTATTTAGTTCCTCTGCTCATGGTTTGTTTAAAATCAAACGTTCCATCAAGCTTTTGAAAGTAACTAACCTCTGGAACCTTAAAAACTTGAAAACCAGTTCTTCTAATTAATTCAACTGCTGAGCCGTATGTTGAAAATAATATTTCTAGTTTAATATCATAGTTTTGGGAAATTAACCTAAGTTTCTCGGCTATTTTTATCGATCTACTAGCATGTCCTAATCCTATACCGCATGGAGTAAATAATATTTTTAATTTAATCATTATTTTACCTAGGACTAAGTGTTGTTTTAATCACTGTGCCAATGTAGTTCCTTCTTAATTATACGTCCATATGGCTCTAATTCCTCAAATATTTCGGCTTGAAATTTATAAATTCTAACGTCTCTATCAAGCCATGCATCCGGTGTTAATCCAGCTTTAATACAGCAATTACTTAAAAATTCTTCTGGCGACCAATTCCATTCAACTGCAACTTGAGGTAATAATAATCCTTTGAAGAATCCTTTTTCGACAATTAATCCGTCAATACCAATTTTTATTTTAGATGGATATTCCTTTGGATTATTAACTTTAATTAATTCTGGGAGAGTTAATATGCTGACTTCAAAGACTACTGATTTTAATTCATTAATTTCTAGTGGTTTAAATCTTGGATCTTCTGTAGCTGCACTTATTGCTGCTTCAATTGTTGCTTTAACCAATGGCATGACTGGATAAGGAAAACCTATACAACCTCTTAATCTTTTAATCCTCGAACCTTCAACTTCAATTATCTTATTTATTGTAACAAACACTCCTCTTTTCTCTCTTAAATTGGGGGGAGTATTTTCTGGTGGTTCTATTTGGACTCCTTTAGATAAATATTCTTCAACAGCTCTCCTAGCTAATTTAACGAGAAATTCCCCTTCAGCAATTGTTAATGAATTTTTCACCAACAATATCACGCACCTAATAGTTTATACCTCTAATAGAGATTAACTCTTTGGGATACTTAACTTCAACTATTAGGTTTACTATATCAGCTCTATTTATTAGTTCGGGTGGAGCATATCTGCCGGTTAGAATTACATGAGTTTCCTTAGGAACTTTATCCAATAATTTTAATATGTCTTTAACATCGATTAAGCCAATTGCAGCGGCAAGATTTATCTCATCAAGAATTAATAGAAATGGTTTCTCTCTAGACATTATTTCTTCAGCAAACTTTAGACCCTCGTAAGCTAATCGTCTATCTTCTTCACTTGGATTCTTCAAATCTATCCATTCTGATCTTCCGAATTGATAGATTTTATAATATGGACTTAATTTATCTCTTACTAAAAATTCTCCTATATTTTTTCTCCCTTTCATAAATTGAATAATTATTACTTTGAATTTATGGCCTATGCTCCTTAAAGCTAATCCAAGTGCAGTAGTAGTTTTTCCAGCTCCAGTTCCAGTGTATAGAAAAATATAGCCCATGATTTCACCTTAGATAATGCAAACTCCCTTTGGACATGAACCAGTATCTTCAGGTCCAAGCTCTATTATTCCTCTTGATTCCTTTCTTTCAGGTTTACCAACATATAGTACTTGTTCCCCCTTACTTCCATACCTGTAAACAGTTATCCCCTTACATTTCAACTTATATGCAAGTAGAAATGCTCTTTTAACATCTTCTGGAGTTGCTTCAAATCTAAGATTTATTGTTTTTGATACTGCATTATCTGTAAATTCTTGAAATGCAGCCTGCATTTTCACATGCCAATCAACATCAATATCTAATGCAGTTACGAATATTCTCTTAATATCTTCGGGTATATTTTCAATATACTTTAATGAACCATATTTAGCTACTTCATGCATTAACTTTTCTGAATATAATCCCTTCTCCCTCATTATTTCCTCAAATACTGGATTAATTTCAAATAGACTCATTCCACCTAGTACTCTTCTAAAGAATACTAATGCAAATAGTGGCTCTATTCCACTTGAAGTTCCAGCTATTATGCTTATTGTCCCTGTTGGTGCAATTGTCGTTGTAGTTGCATTTCTAATTCCATATTTCTTAATTCTAGCTCTCAACTTATCCCAATCTAAAGTGTAGGTCTTTCTTTCATCATCAGCCTCAAATGGAAATTTTGGATCATCACTATCATAAATTGAACCCTTAAATGCTGGGAATGGACCTCTCTTTCTAGCGAGCTCTATTGATTCAATTTTACTATAATAGTTAATGTATTCCATTATTCTTTTAGCTAATTCTAATGCTTCATCTGAATCGTATGGTATTTGCAATTTAAATAATAACTCAGCCCAACCCATGATGCCTAATCCTATTTTTCTAGTTAGAAGTGTTTTTTCTTCAATCTGTGAGAGTGGATAATTATTTGCATCAATTACATTATCTAAGAAATGAACTGCAATTCTAACAACTTCTCTTAATTTTTTCCAGTCAATTTCATATTTGCCATCTCTTCTCCTCTTAACCATTAATGAAAGATTTATTGAACCTAAATTACATGATTCATATGGGAGGAGAGGTTGCTCTCCACAGGGATTTGTACTTTCAATTTTTCCTAGATGTGGTGTAGGATTGTGTTTATTGATTCTGTCTATAAATATTAATCCGGGATCTCCAGTTCTCCATGCATTATATACTATCATGTCGAATAGATATTTTGCATTTATTTTACCTTGAGGTTTACCTGTTCTAGGATTAATTAAATCTATCTCCTTTTCCTCTTCAACAGCCTTCATAAATTCATCTGTAACTGCTACAGATATATTGAAGTTTGTTAGCATGCCCTCCTTAGATTTGGCATATATGAAATCCATTATATCTGGATGATTAACTATTAGGACACCCATATTAGCTCCACGTCTCTTTCCACCTTGCTTAATTACATCGGTTGCTACATCAAATATTCTCATGAAACTAACTGGCCCAGAAGCAACGCCGCTCGTAGTCCTAACGACATCACCTCGCGGCCTAAGTTTTGAAAATGAAAATCCTGTGTTGTGTACTATCATAAATCCATTTATACCAGCTAGATAGGTTTCAACGTTATCAACTGTAAGATCATACATTATCATTTTTTTAGATCCCTGTAATCTCATAATCGACTTAATTGGAACTGAATGGAGCATTGCATATGAAAGGGTTCTCACTTTTTCAGCATCCTTTATGTACCCTTTCTGTTCCAGTGCTTCAGCCAACTTAGTCATTAGAATTCTAAATTTAATTGCGCTAATACCATGTCCCCACATCCATCTGTGAATCCATATTTTTGAACCATTAAGAATTAATGGCTTCCTATGTAACGATG
The DNA here is from genome assembly GCA_964497155.1 of uncultured Nitrososphaerota archaeon. GTDB lineage: Archaea > Thermoproteota > Methanomethylicia > Culexarchaeales > Culexmicrobiaceae > CAYWZQ01. Next base: position 16,941 of record CAZCCB010000008.1, read on the forward strand.
AAACATTTATCCCCAGTTTTTCCAGAAAACCTCTAATAACATTAAAACTTAATTGTATACTCGTCTTATATGAAACTTTCTCAATGGACTTAATTAATTGAGTGGCTTTGGTTTTAATACGCATCTTAGAAGCAATCTTTCTGAAAATCATTTCAAACTCAGGTGAACTTTCAATGTAAACTATATAGAGATTATTCTTCTCTTTACTTCTCTTAGGCGGTCTCACTCTAAATCTAACCTTTAATCCAAGAGCAGATAATAGTAATGATAATTGTTGCATGAGTCTACTTGAAGTACATCCAATAGCAACTCTAGCTCTATTTTTCGCAATTTCACCTTCAGCATCAATGAATCCTGCAATAAAGGATAAAACTACATTTAATGGTGATTTAAAAATTTGATCTGGAATTCTCCACATTCCATTATCGTCTTTTAAATTCTTTAATACAAAGTTTACAACCTTCCTATTATATGTTTGAAAAATCCACATGTCGTATCGTTTTTCCTTATAAATGCAACCAACATTATCGTTAAAGATTTCACTTAAAATTCTTTGAAGATTCTCGAGAGGAGCTCTATTGCTATCAAAGGCTCTTAATCTTTTCTCCTCAATACAGCCGTCACCAAGTATATAGCCAATAGTCCATGCTAACTCCTCAGACAATAGATAACCATCAATACTCTTGTAATCATTGAAAATCCAGTTGACTGGCTTAGGTGGAATTAATAGTAAGTCGCCTACTCTGAGTTCATCAGCTCTTTTTTCTATAATATCACCTTTTTTATCTACGACCATGAATGGATGCCATTCACTTACGATAATCTCAAAGCCATTTGAAGTCTTAATTTTCAACAACTTATTTAATGGAACGTGGTATCTCCAAACCCTATTAACCTTACCAAAAATAGTTCTATTTGTTATCTTATCATATGCTAAGACTCTTAAATCATAATGTGAAACATCAATTGATATTGTCTCACTTATATTCTGCAAATATTTTGGTATGAATGGCTCAATAATGTCTTCGATTGGCTTCACTCCACACTTATTCGTGTAAATATAGGTTCCCTTAGCTATACAGCCTCCACCACTTTTATGAATTAATGCTGCATATTTTAATGCATCAAATATGCTTTCGATGGAGTCTTCGACAGGAATTACGAAGCATGCTGAAAGTTGACCTAGGGGGGCTCCAGCATTCATTAATGTGGGTGAATTTGGCAGGAAGTATCTATTAACCATTAATTGATAGAAGGTATCTATTACTTCTTCATAAAGTTCATTCCATTTTTCATCGAGAAATTTTAATAATTCATTAAATGAGACCTTCATTTTACCTTCTCTTCCAAGTCGATTATACGCTCTTTTTAGCATTTCTAAATCGTACTTGTTTATTATTGCATTTCTTAATTCATAAGTTGGTTCTTCAGCTTGTCTTTTAGGCTGTTTCCCATGTTTATCATATACTTCAGGGTAGTAGAGAATATCAACTAGACCTATATGTCTAGCCACTCTCATGAGCATTTGTTTAGGAGTTTCTATTACTCTTCCTGACTCATCTTTTAGTAGATATCTATTTTTTAGAACTGTAATTGCATTTACTGAAAGCTTCATATCATCTACTACGCCTAGCATTTTCTTTATTTCTCTAATTTCACTTCTTCTCTGCCTATATAGGATATAGGCTTTAGCAACTTCGTATAATCCATTTTTCACAAGTACTTTTTCAACTATATCTTGAATTTCCTCTACATGCGGAATTTTTTCTTCACCAAATTCTTTTTCAAGTATATTTACAACCTCATTAGCTAATTTTATTGCCAACTGTTTTGACCCAGTTCCAACTGAATTCATAGCTTTCCATATTGCATTTTCAATTCTGCTTTTGTCAAAGGAAACTACTCTTCCATCTCTCTTGATTACTTTTTTAACTTTATATTCAGTCATTCTCTCACAATTAAAATGATAAGAAAATGGAGAAAATTAAAATTAACCCTTTATGTCTACATGCCCCTATTTAATTGCTTTGCTTTTAATAATTTTAATGAAATTGAATTCCAGTGCGATCCAATCCAATATATTTTTCCACAATTGCTGCAGATCCAGAATTTATCATGACTTTGAAGAATTTTGGCTGGAATGTTATTTTTTACTTCAGTTCTATTTACAATTTTAAGAGGAGCATTACATAGTGGACATCTTGTTGATTGAAAATTTACTTCAAGCTTAATATAACCAGATTTAGCTAATTGGGCTAAATCTTCCTCTAAACATGATCCTCTCAATAAGACTGCTTGAATATTTAAGATTTTAGATCTTTTATATAGCTCTAAATCTTTAGTTAAGAGTATTCTTTTCTCATTTTTAGCTATTTCAATTAACTTCGGATCTGGACAATCTTTAAGGTATTTTACATCATAACCTAATAGTCTTAGCCATCTAGTTAATTTACCCAGCATTCCATCAGCTATGAACTTCACATGATCTAATAATTTTTCCTGCAGGTTTAATCACCTCATCATATTCGGCAACAAGCTCTCCAGAAACAATTGTAGCTATTGGAGCACCCTTAACTTTAAAGCCTTCAAATGGGGTATATTTTGCTTTGGATTTAAATTTTGATGAATTGATTTTTCTTTCAATATTTAAGTCTATTATTGTTATGTCTGCATCGTATCCTTCTTCAATTTTACCTTTATTTTTGAGTTTAAATATTTTGGATGGATTAATACACATTAATTCTATTATTTTTTTAAGTGAAATTCTATTTTGATTTACTGCAGTTAGCATTAATGGTAGCATTGTCTCTAATCCAGGTATTCCTGGTTTTATACTCCAGATATTTGATGATACTTTCTCATTTAATGTATGAGGAGCATGGTCACTTGCAATTATGTCAATCCAACCTTCCCCAATACCTTTCCATAGGACTTCCAGATCTCTTTTAGTTCTTAGTGGGGGCTCCATAATTGCTATTCCTTTAAATTGTTTAACTTTTTCTTGTGTTAAATATAGATGATGCGGTGTTACTTCACATGTAATTAATTCTTTATTTTCTGATATCATTTTAACTGCATCTGCAGTACTTATATGTGCAAAATGAATTTTTGCTCCAACTTTTTTTGCTAGGCCTATCATTCTCATTACTGATTTAATTTCAGCTTCTGGTGGATGTGTTTTAATTAATATTTCTGGGTCCTGTAAATTTATTTTCCTCCAGTGCTCCTCCAAGTTATTTACTGTTTGTTTATCTTCAGCGTGAATTGAAATTGGGAAATCGTGTTTTTTCAATATTTTTAGTGCTTCAATAATTAAATCGTCATCATCTACATTGAAATCGCCTATAGGCCTGCATAAATTTAGTTTGAAACCTATAGCTCCAGCCTTAATAATATTCTCAATTTTCTCAATCCTAGTTGGAAGAGCAGAGTAAAAACCTACATTTACATATATTTTATTTCGAGCTAACTTCATTCTTTCATTTAATGTTTCAGTTGAATTTGTAATTGGAGAATTATTTGGCATGTCGAGAACAGTTGTTATTCCACCCATTGCTGCTGCTTTTGTTCCAGTTTCAAATGTCTCTTTATATGATAATTGTTGATCTCTTAAATGTACATGGACATCTATTATACCTGGAATTGCAATTGCTTTGGGATATTTAAGTTTCTTAACTGCCTTTGGCATTAGAGATTCTTTTCCAATTTTAACTATTTTTCCTGAGTCAATTGCTATTGATGCCTCAATTAATTGATTCTTATAGAAAACTTTACATCCACTAATTATTAAGTCAATTATTGACATCGAATTCACCTTTAAATTTCACTATGAAGTTAAGTAAACTTCTCAATTGAATTGATCCACTAAATCTGTTAAGATAGTCAATTAATATTAGTCCTCTCAAACCGTTTCTTAATATAATCTCAACTGCCTCACCAATGCTAGCTTCCTTTAGAATTACGGGGGGAGGTTGAATCATTGCATGTGAAGCAGTTAATGATCTTATTCTAGCTCTCCTATATTTTGCGGGCGTCCTTTCATAAAATGTTTTAAGGATTTTGAGGACATTTCTATCCATTATTAATCCAATCGGTTTCTCATTTATAACTACTGGAATTACTTGAAGATTATTTTTTAAAATTAACATTCTTATATGAAGAATTCTCTCATTAGGTTCAACATTAATATCTGATATAGATAGCATGTTTAATTTTGAATTCTCATTAATTAATGGTTTAATTAAATCTTCATCAGAAATCATTCCAATATAATTTCTATTCTCATCAATAACTGGTAAGCCATAAACATTATGCTTCAATAGTTTGGAAACTGCATCATTTATACTCGACTTTAATGATAATTTTTCTGGGATAGGATTCATGACACTTGAAACATAAAGATTTGATAATGATATTAATCTTATTCTTTCACTTAATATCTTACTTAAAATGCTTTTTAAATCAATTATACCAATAACTTCCCCTTCTTCAGTAACGGGGAGACAGCTTAAATTATTATCGAGCATATAATCTAGAGCCATTTTTAACGAGTTATCCTTATCTACTGGATGAATCTTACGTATTAACTCGCTTATACTAATTATTATCACCTCGGTTTTAATTTAGCTATTGCCTTAATAATATCGGTTTTAGTAACTATTCCCTTAAGAAAGCCTTTATTATCAATAACTGGTAGACCGCTTATTCCATGATTAGTCATTATTTTAGCTGCTTCCGCCAAATCTTCCTCTGTATTAATTGATATTGGATTTTCAGTCATTATATCTGCAACTATTGGAATTCTAAATATTTTTACCGCCCTTCTAATTGCACCTTCACCTTCAACTACTTTTTTGAAACTAACTCTTCTAGGTTTTGAGGTTAATTGAATGAATGTTAAATCGGTTTTAGTTATAATTCCAACTGGAACCTTACCGTCAGTGACAATTACTCTACTAATATTATTTTCTTTCATTAATCTGCCAACTCTATAAATTGTATGCATTGGATGAACTGTAATTACTGGAGATGACATTACATCTTTAACCCTTAACATTTGCTTATAATGATTAGCATAAGCTTTAGTTAAATCGGTTTTAGTTATAATTCCAAGCAAGTTATTTGAGCTATCAGCTACTGGTAATCCACTAATTTTCTTTTTAATCATAACTTTGGCTGCATTTTTTATGTAAGTTCTAGGTCCAATAGTTATTACTGGCTTAGACATAACTTCACTTACTAATATTTCATCAATTGTTCTAGCATATTTTTTCCCGCTTTCCTCCCAAACTTTTGAGGCAATATCGGTTTCAGTTAAGATCCCAATTGGCTTTAACTCCTCATTTACAACAACTAATCTACTAATATTATGCCTGAGCATTAGGTTTCTAGCTCTAGATAAAGTATCATTTGGATATATGACTACTACTTCAGGTGTCATTATATCTGAAACTCGAAGAGGCATATTATCACTCTCATTTAAATTAACATTATTGACCTTGATAACTTAATTTACATTCTGGGCATAATAGTTTTCCTTCAATTTCCCTTAATGATTCAGACCATTCTCCGCATTCATCACAGTATCCAGCTATTACTTCAACTTCAGTTATTGAGCCTTCAATTGGTTCAGTTATTTTTGCTGATTCTATTAATATATCAATTATTTCAGGAGCCACTTTAAGTATATCTCTAGAGGTAATTATTCCCTTTAACTTCCCCTCATCGATGACCACTAGTCTTCTAATACCTCTCTTAGCCATTATTCTAGCTGCATCTATTAACTTTGTTTTAGAATTAACTGATATTACTGGTTTGGACATTATTTCTTCAATAATAGTTTTTCTTGGATCTTTATCTTCAGCAATTACTTTAACTACTAAGTCTCTCTCAGTAATTATTCCTATTGGATTATTATTCTCATCTACTACAATTATGCTTCCAATTTTATTTTTACTCATTAATTTAGCTGCTTCAGAAATTGTGCATTTAGAATTAATGGTTATTGGATTTTTAGTCATAATATCCTCAACAGTAATATTTCCAACTTTAGTTGAAGTCAAGTTGTCACCGATATAATTTATTGCATTTTCCTATTCTTATTAATTTAATTATTAACTATCAATTACTCTAAATTTACCTTTAGGCAGCATTCTCACTAAGTCTTCATTAGATATCTTTCTAATGAATGATCTTTCCAATTCGCTAGCCATTTTCATTAGTTTTTCTTTAATTTTCAAAATTATCTTTTCCCTAGAAATATAGCCTGGTGCGAGAATTATGTATTTATCTGTATGTTTTTTAATTGCATTTGGTGGGCCATATATTAATTTTAATTGACCATTTATTTGCTTAATTCCAATTGCTATTCTTAATGGTATATCGTGAATATAGTTCTTTTTACCGTATATCATGAATGCTCCTTTAGCTAAATATTCACCTGTTGGAGGAGATTTGGATACTTGGCTTCCTTTAACCCAATATGCTGAAGTTGCTTCTAATCCTATGGACCATGCCCTTGAATATGAAACTGCTAATTGTGAAGCTTCAAATAATGTTTGATGGGGAACCTCTTTTCCCTCACATTTAATTATTACTGCTGGTCCCCCATGAATATCTGCATGAATGAAAATATCATTATTTTTTAACCATTTTCTAACAAGTGCTTCATTTTGAGAAGCATCTCTACCTCCAATTACTAGAAAGTTATCTGATGAAATAAACCATAGAAAGTTTTCATACCATTTCTTCTTTTTAATTTTCCCAACAATTCTTACTGATTGAACAATTGCTTTAGATAGTTCTTTTTCTAGTTCAATATTCATTTTCCGCTCGATTTCCTTGATTGCTTCTTCAGCTCTTTTAGATCTTTTATTTAGGTCTTTAGCTTTATCATAAAATTTTGAAGCATTTTTTGCTGCTGATAACCTAATATTGATCGGTATTAATTCACCATTATATTTTAGGTATAAAACTTTGTTTTTTGCATCATAGTTAACTATATGCTTACAAAGATCATTTTTTAGTACTGCTTTTAGCTTTTCAATTAGGTTATTAGGAGATATCTTGCTCATTATTAGGTCATTTATTTTATCGATAATTTTCTGTATATTGATTAGATTTTCCATGATAATGTCGGCCCAACGCCTATATTTTTCAGCTTTATTTTTGAGTTCATTTAAATGGTCGATCTGCTTCTTTAGTATAGCTTTATATTTTGCTTCAATATTTCTCTTTATTTTTATTTCTAATTCTTTTCTTTCATATTCAAATAGTTTATTGAAGTAAATGTCTAAGGCTTCATTAAAGCTATTATAATGTTCGCTTCTAAAGTCTTTATATATTTGGAAGTTTACTGGCACAACTGATAATGGATGTTCATTATCATAAATTATCTGGGGTTGAAGATTACATTCATGTATTAAGTTGATTATTTCTCTTAGTGCATTTATTAATTGTAGTATATCATTGGGTTCTAGCATGTTAGCTTTAACATTCTTATTAATATCGCATCTAGTGCAAATCTCTTCTGCTAATTCTCCTGGTAAATTCATTTTTTTAACTAGTATTTGAATTAGTCTCTCTTTTGATGAGAATAGTTTTAAAATTTTTTCTTGAGAGACATTTAGTGGATTTATTCCTCTTATTGGTGGGGGAGTGTATTTTTCTCCTTTAATTAATGTTCTATCTTTCATTTCCTTGGGTTTTAGTACTGCTTTAATTTCTAATTGTTCATCTATCACTATTAAGTTGCCTTCTCTAACTAATTCAAATATTAGTGAAAGCTCATTACTGGCTTTTAAATATATTATTCTATCAAAATCATGCTGGCTTATGGAAACTATTTTTCTATTATTAAAATTTTTCCTAAGGAACTTACAAAAGGGTGGAGGAAGTTTCGGTTTTTCATATATGAAATTCGTTAAATGGATTCTTCTTCCTACTTCAAATAGTAAATTAAATGTTTGACCTGATTTTCTAAGTTTGAATATGAAAATATTAGGTGATATTTGATATATATTATCAATATATGCATCTAATATCTTGGACTTAAGTTCTTCAATTACGCATAATATGTCTAGTGCTGTCATTTCCCTTTTTATCTTCATCTATAGCACTTCTCCTAGTTTAGCGATAAGCTTATGTAAATGATTTTATCCACCTAAATTTAAGTACTGTGGATGGTGTTAATATGACACCAGCATTAAAAGTTTATTTGCTTAGAGGATTTTTAGGTTTTCTAGCAGCAGTAATATGCATCCTGCTTAATTTGACTGGAAGTTTAGGTTTGTCTGTTGGTATTTTTCTTTATGGTTTTTCATTTCCAATAATGAAACATATTTTAAAGATGAAGCCATCTGATTTTAAGGGACCAGAGGAAATATATGTTAATGGTTTGGCTCCATTTCTAGCTTTTTGGATTATTCCTTGGGTTATTTTTTATAATTTTATATCACCATAATTTCTTCTAATATCCTCTTCCCAATCATGAATTATTTCATTTGATTTTAAATATTTAACTAGTTTTTCTGAAATTAATGGCATTTCATTTGCTATTGGATATGCGTATGGGAGATAAATTTCATGATAGATATTTACATTAATTTTTAATCCAATTTGAATTGGTATTTCGTTTAGAGATTTTCCATTGAATACTTGAAGAGCCATATAGGCTGCACCATCTATTGAGAATTGATATGGCCCCAAACTTCTTTTTCTACATTGAGGCAAATTACTACTTATTAATTTGGTTGTTCTCTTTTTTGGTGGATAATCTCCTAATATGCCTCCAATTACAATAAAATTAGTATTATTTTGGAAGTCATTTGGACTTAATTGTTTATTTGAATTTGGATCAAGTATTATTACTTTGTTACTTGATATTCTTCCAGAACTTATTAAATCTATTATACTCTCTCTTTTAACATTACCTATTTCTTTTAGCTTCCCATAAATACTATTACTTTTTATATTTGTGAATATTAAGTTGCTTCTTCCAATTATTTTTGAGGTATTTTCATATTCTAGCCAAAGCCATTTACTTAAATATGATTCACAGTGTTCTATAATTACTTTAATGCTTTTCATTATGATTTACCTCTTAAATTGTTTTTTAATTTTCATGAATGTATCTATTATTGTAATCCAAGCTTCAAGGAAGCCTTCTTCAAATTTATCTATGTTTTCCCTCGTCAAATCCTTTATTAATAACGATTTAATCTTATCTAAATTCTTTACTTGAGAATTTTTTGCTCTCCAGAATAGTGCTATTTTATTTTTTTCTCTTCCAGCCATTATCATTCCCTTAACTGCAGAATAGCATCCTTCACCCCATATTCCTTTTCTTTTTATCTCATTTTTCACTTCATTTAGCAGTTTTTCAGCAGCACTATAGTTTTCGAAATATGCATATCTTGCTAGTGTTGCTACATGCTTTAATACCGCTTTTTTACTTCTACTTATAACGGGCAATTTGATGCACCTTAAAATTTAGAGTTAGCATATCTAATAAGCTTTGAGGCGAAATATAATTAATTTATTTCAAATTAAATTGAAGAGGTGGGAGAAGTGACTGCAGTTGCGCTTAGAGCTTTCTTTAATCCCAAAAGCATTGCTGTGATAGGGGTTTCTAGAAAACCTGAAAAGATCGGCTATCAGTTGCTTCGTTCAATTCTGTTAGCTGGATTTAAGGGGCCGGTTTATCCAGTTAATCCTAAGGCTAAGGAAATAATGGGTCTTAAAGTATATCCTAGTGTACTTGAAATCCCAGATGAAATTGATTTGGCAATTATAGCTGTTCCAGCTCCGATAGTTCCTAAAGTAGTTGAGGAATGTGGATTGAAGAGTATTAAAAGTATAATTGTTATTTCTGGAGGATTTAAGGAGATTGGTGATGAGGGAGCTAAATTAGAGGAGGAAATTGTTAAATTAGCTAGGAAATATGGTATGAGATTAATGGGTCCAAATTGCTTAGGAGTATATAATCCACATACTAAGCTTGATACGTTATTTCTACCACCTGAAAGAGCATTGAGGCCGAAGCCTGGAAATATTGCATTTATTTCTCAAAGTGGAGCTATGGGTGTAGCGTTTTTAGATTGGCTTGCAATGGAGGAAATTGGTATAAGTGTCTTCATAAGTTATGGGAATAAAGCGGATATTGATGAAATAGATTTACTTGAATATTTAGTTGAAGATGAAAATACTAAAGTTATAACCATGTATTTGGAGGAGATATCTAGAGGAAGAGAATTCATTGAAATAGCTAGAAAAGTTTCTTTAAAAAAACCTATTGTAGCTATTAAAGCTGGTAGAACTAAGGCTGGGGCAAAAGCCGTTTCATCACATACTGGTGCTTTAGCGGGTAGAGATGAAATTGTTGATGCAGCATTTAGGAAAGCGGGAATTATAAGGGCATTTGATACTCATGAATTATTCGATTATGCTAGAGCATTAGCTGTAGGTAAAATTGCATGGAGTGATAGGATAGCAGTTGTAACTGATGGTGGTGGAGCAGGAGTAATGGCAACAGATAAGCTAACTGACGAAAAAAGAGGGGTTAGATTAAAATTGGCAAGTTTAAGTGAGGAGACTATAAATGAATTAAGGGAAGTTTTACCTCCATTTGGTATTCCATATAATCCAATTGACCTAACTGGAAATGCTACTCCGGAAATGTATAGGCAAGTACTTGAAATAGTATCTAAAGATCCGGGAGTTGATGGTATTATAACCATAGTTTTAATTCATCCGCCAGGAATGAATGAAAAAATAGTTGATGAAGTTGAAAGTATATTCAAAAAAACTAATAAGCCAATACTAATTGCTGCGACTGGCGGTACACCTACACAGAAAATTCTTCTCGAATTTCAGAAAAGAGATATTCCATCATATCCAGAAGTTGAGAGAGCAGTTAAATCTATGGCAGCATTAGTTGAAAGAGGCAAATTCTTAACCAAATTCATGAAAACTTCTCATTAAATTTATATTTATAGGATAACCATATGTAATTTTGCAACTATCTGGGGGAATGTTAATTGAAAGCTAGAGTGGCATTTGAAACAAAACAATATGTAATAGTATTAACTGATGAAAAGCTTGAAATCGATTTAAAGGAAGGACCTAAGGCCTTTCTAGAATATATGATTGAGGAACATAGAAGTTTGCAGAGAATTTTAGGTTGGGCAATGAAACACTTGTTCCCAAAGGACGTTTATGTTGATGATATTGAGAGAGCTTATTTGACTCCTGAAGGTGAAGTTGTAGTTGAGGAAAGAACTCCTGAAGGTATAAAGGCCATTAAGATTCCAGAATTAACTAAGGAGCAAGGTGAAATTCTAGTTGATGCTATTAAAAAGCTACTTGAGGAGAAGAAGGCTGCTAAAGAAGAGTAAATAGCTATTTACTCTCCTTCTTTACTTCCTGATTTTTAAGTGCATGAATTAATGGGCATTTTAATGGTATTGACGCATTAACTACTCTTGCATATCTCAATAAAACCTCACATACACCGAATTTAGAGAATAATTGACATGAATTTGAGCAATTAAATAAGGCTAGATCAACTAATGTAGCTAAATCCTTCATTGAAATGAGTATTGGATCATCATTTATTGAATAATTACATTCTAAACATTTATACTGATTATCAACTAAGGACAATTTATTATCACAGAAGGGACATTTAATTGTAAACGGAGGGAGAGGAATGCTCTTTTTAGGAGGAATTATTATTGGTGTAAGATAAATTAGTATGGCTACTATTAGTAGTGAAATTCCAGTATAATATGCAATTGTAGGTTCATTAATATTATTAGTTAATCTAATTTGATTATCAAGCCATACAGCAAGAAATATTCCAATTGCACCTAGTATGCTTGAGAATATTAATGAAATGCTTTTAATATTCATCTTAGACTTACTCTTTCCCCCTATTTTACTCAATTATTAGCACCAAAATTAAATGGAATAAACTTGATATAAAAGGATTATTAAATGCTTAGAAAATATTCTCCCCTCTTATTATGTTAAGGTAAAGAAAATGAGGGAAATTAAATAAATATTATGGGAATTTAACTTGTTGATGGTGGTACTACTGTTACTCTCCTTCTTCTCCATGCGTAGTATTCATAGGCTACTAAGTAAATTATAATTGCTATTACTATTGGTAGTAGGACTAGTTCTCCGAAGAATTCTGCTGTTCTAAATGGTCTTCCAAGTATTGTTGCTAATACGTCTAGTCTGAAGTCTACTGTTGTGTCTGCTCTTATGTCTACAGTCTTTTCATCTTCTACTCCCTTATAGTTGACGTGTATTGAGTATGATCCTTCTGGCAATTCTACTGTTGCTACTCCTGATTCATCGCTTTCAACTTCTATTCCTACTGGTGATATTGATATTGTTGATGGCCCTAATCCTTGTCCTCTTGCACCATAAATCTTTACTGTTACTAGGTAGACGTTTGTTGCTGTGAATGAGAATACTCCAGTTTTGTCAACTGTTACTTTGGTTTTATCTACTGTTATTGGTCTACCCATCCAAGTTATGCTCTTAATTGTTATGTCTCCAATTGGTATACGTGTGAATAATGCTTTACCTTCTCTATCTAATGCCTTTGTCTCATCATGACCATCTGGATATGTAACTGTTACTGTTGCTGCTGCTAGTGCTGTTCCTCTCTTTGTTGAGAATACTAGTTCTGCATCATATACTTTGCATCTAATTGGTAGTTCTACGAAGTTCTTGTCAATGGTCATATCTGTATCTAGAATTGAAATTTCTCCTGGCATCCATACTGCTGATATATGGTAGTCTCCTTTTGGTACAAGTATTGCTGTGAATGTTCCATCTGGACCTGTTGTTCCTTCAATCTTGTAATCTATTGGTGCTGATCCTACAAATGTGTATTTAATTCCTGGTAATGCTCTTTCCACGTCATCTACTAGTCTGAATGATACATCGTAGACATCTGTGAATGCTGTGTAGAATATTGATGGTCTAACAGTCTTGTACATTACTTCTTTCTCATAGCTGTCATAAACGTTTACTCCAAGCCATATTGCTCTTATAGTGTATACTGCTCCAGATACATTCTTTGCAAATGCTAGGTATACATAGCCATGATCATCTGTCCATCCGTAAGCTGCAATTGTACCTGCTTCAACTCCATCTACTTCTGTATGTCTTACTGCATATACTAGGGCTTTCTTAACTTCTCCTCCAAATGTATGGTATAATGGTCTTCCAGTTGAGCTTAGCATTTGTACGCCTATATAGTAGCTGAAGCCTAATGAAGCTTCTTTGCCATCTTCATCTGCAACTACTTCATCAGTTGCAATAGTGTCGCTGCCAAGTTTGAATAGTGCTCTAATTGCATCTGGAATTTCTCCCGGCTTTGGTTCTCTATAGGCTTCGAAGTAATACTTAGTGTTATTGCCCCAGAATGTTATTGGGAATCTTGCTACTCCATCACTTCCAGTAGTGGTTGTTGCTAATAATACATCCCCTCCCTCAGCTAATGGTGAGCGCCAGTATACTTTAACAGTATAATCTGCATATGGTCTGCCAAGCCAATCAGCTACCAATCCGGTCATATCATACGCTGTAACTTTCATATCAAATGTATAGGTAGCCTCGTCATAAAGCCAAATAGTGCCCCAATGTGTTCCAATGGCTCCAGTGAAGTTTAATACTCCATAGGCTAATGCTTGTGGCTTTGTAACTGCATTAGTATTATTTAATGCATCCGTTATGTTAATTAGATTTCCGCCAGTTGTTAAGCATCCTACTAGGGTTACGTTAGCGGTTTCGGGTATATCCTTAGTTTCTCCAGGAATTGTCTTAATGTAAATGGTTATTGGTAATCCGAAAGCATTGACGGTTACTTTAGTTTCATTTGTATATAGCTCCCATACTGGTAGGTATACTGATGATTCTTCAGATGTTATCAATGTTACATTGTATAGATATGCAATTTCACTTGTAGGTGGCGTTGTTCCCCAAATTGCATTACAAATTGCAGTTATATCTGTAACTTTCTTGTAGATATCTCCTAAGCTCATTGTTGTCATGTTCATGCCATACCATGTGACTGTTAGCTTTAGCTTGTAATCATTAACCATTGTTGTGTGCTTCCAGTTATATAGTTTGAATGTTACTGGGTAAATTGAGCATATAACTTTGGTTTCAGGTACAATTACTGTTGGATCTGTTGTTTTTGGAACTGTAACTGTGGCATTGAATACTCTTACTCCAGCCCAATAGGCCTTAAATTCGTATTTTTCTCCTCCAATGAATACATGTTGATTATTGATACTGTAATAAACTAGTTCATTAAACTTAGTGGTATTTCCATATTTGAATGTCATTGATGCAATTGTCATATTAGTATATGGTAATTCACTTGGTAACGGAGCACCTGTTACATCACAGAATATTATCTTGAAGTCATAGATGTATACGTGATGTGCACCAACATAGTTTTCTGGCTCAAGTATCAGTGTATCTTCGTGTGGACCGACAAATATATTGGCCTTGCCAGCTAAATGTGGATATGAACTGATCTTAGCCTTATGGACTGTATAAGCCTCTATTGATACTGATACTCCGACTGGTATTTGTGTGAAGTTTGCAAATCCTTTGGCGTCGGTTGTTACCCAGTCTTCAGTCCATGTTCCAGTTTCGTCGGTTATAGTTGCATTTCCACTCCAGCTTAATGTTACGTTTAATCCTGTTATTCCATGGTCTTCAGAGCCCCATTTAACCATCTTAAGGCTTGCATCTACGAATCCGAATTTATATTCAACTGCATAACGGATATTATGTGTAACATTGAAGGTATTGCTCATTCCAAATGGCTTTAGCCATAGATTCTTATATACTACTGATACTCTCCATATTCCTCCTGGTACTTGTACTAATGTTAGGCTTCCAACTGGTGATGCTGTTACCATTGAAACTGCACCAGTTGGGTGTTCAAGCACTACTGTTGCTAATGGTAATGGATTACCATTTAGGTCGACCACAGTTAGGTGTGCTTCGTATACTTCACATGAAACGTCATAATCAAATTTACCATCGGTTATATCATCAGTTACTTCTTCACCATCAACTTTTACAGTTACTGATCCTACTTTATCTCCTGAAACTGATATTGTTGATTTCCTAACCATTACCCATGAAGCTGGATCTTCAGGGGTTATTGACCAATAAACTTCTATCACCGTATCTCCAAATGGTAAGTATCCGCTGGCTCCAGGCCAGAACCAGCTTGATGGTGGATTATCTAGCCATAATGGAGGTAATTGAACTACTCCGTCATACTCGCTTCTAGTATTGAAACTTATTAGATTTGGCCATGTTATTTTAACTTTAGCGCTTCCAAGTGTTTGTGGTGATGGTCTTTTATCCTTCAATACTAGGTTGAATGGTACTAATTTGCAGTATACGTTTAGTGGAGTAGTATAGTAATCTGTTGGATCAACTATTGTTGTTGAGTTAACTGGAATTTCATGGCTTAACCAGTAAACAGTTAGAGTGCATGATACGTTTGGAAATTGCGATATTAGTGCATAACCAGTATCATCGAAGACTACCGTTGCTAATAGCTTTGATGGGTCTTCCTTATCATTTAAAGCAGCTTTTACGACGCTATATCCTGAAGTGCTTCCAGTAAGTTTAGCGCCGAGCCAGTCATATAATTGTATTTGTAATGATGATACTTCAACTGTTACATTTAAGAAGCCATATTTCCTTGGTAGGGTTGCTACTGGACCTAATAGTGATGGTTTTGCAAGTGTGAAGTTTGCATAAGTAGTATCTGGGAATAATGTAGCGGCAGTTACATTAGTGCCATCAACTACGAAGCTTACCATCTTTAGATACTCATAGTCCCAATAAACTCTTAGAGTCCATTTCTTAGTTGAACCCCAAGATACATCATATGGTATTTGAGCTACTATCCACTCTGCAGGCATTCCCTTAACGCTATACTTTTTATCAGTATAATTATACTCAAATGTTGTTTCGTAGAATTTCAATACTCCTCCAGCAAGATCCCTAGCTGTGAAATTCACTGCAAGAACTGAAGTAACTATTCCTTCAGTTACACCAGTTGTATAATTATATTTCTTGACCAAGTCTTCAGCTTTAATTTTCTTTACCTTAAATACTGTGAATGAGTCTTCACCTTTTGGATCCCATTTTACAGTTATATTGTATGTTGTTTCATTCCATGGCCATCCAGTTGTATTTAATACTGGTATTGTGACGTTTAGCCATCCTTCATCATTTGTTCTTCCTGTAAATAATATTTCATTTCCTGTTTCATTCCATACTTCAACATATGCTTTCTTTAATGGTTGGCCTGCTTGGTCTACAAATCTTAGAAGTAATGGTCTCTCTACTATTTCATATGGTTTTGAAGCTATAACTGGTTGATTAGCTATAGAGGCTATTATAACTAGTAATGTTATGCATGCTATGAAATGTGAGAGTTTAAATTTCATTTTTCTCCCTCTAACCCATTATGAACTGGGCTTGTTGTTTAATGATTAGTTTTAGGATATTTTTAAGGATTATGGGGTTCTAGGTTTCTAGAACTTAATGCTTAAAATATTGGAACTGGTATTCTAGTAGGGAGAAAAGTCATAGTGGTGATGTTAAGATTATATCATGATTAGATTTCGACGAATATTTGAGGTGGAAATATGGTTAGGAAAATTGAAATTATTGGTCTTGAGAAAATTCCTGATATTAGGCCCGGAGATGATATTGCTGAAATAATTGTTAATGTTGCTAATAGTGAGGGAGTTGGCATACTGGATGGTGATGTAATTGTTATTACTCATAAGATCATTAGTAAGGCTTTGGGCTTAATTGTTGACTTAAATTCAATTAAACCATCTAGGAAGGCTATTGAAATTGCTTCTAAAACTCGTAAGGATCCTAGATTTGTTGAATTAATATTAAGGGAGGCTAAGCGGATAGTTAGGATTAATCCACCATACATTATTACTGAAACTGAGTTTGGACATATATGCTTAAATGTGGGGATTGATAGGTCAAATGTTGCTGGAAGAGAGGATATTGTTGCATTATTACCTAGAGATCCAGATGAAGAGGCGAGGAAAATTAGGAATAGGATTATTGAGCTTACTGGAAGAAGGGTTGCAGTTATAATTAGTGATACATATAGTAGACCTCATAGATATGCACAAATTGACATGGCAATTGGTGTTGCTGGAATTAAGCCAGTAAGGGATTATAAGCATAAATTTGATGCATATGGCTATAGATTGAAATTTAAAATGCAGGCTATTGCTGATGAGCTTGCTAGTGCTGCTGAACTAGTTATTGGGCAAACAATTGAGAAAATACCAGTAGCAATTATTAGGGGATATGAATGGGAGGAGGATGAAAATGCTTCAGCAAAACAATTAAGTCTAATTAAACTAGGATTTAAAGATATCTTTGAAGGAATAAAGCTTAAACCTGAAAAATAAGGATATTCTTGAAAGCTAGGGGATAATGTTGCTCAACGAACAGTATATCGATGTACTAATTGTAGCTGAAAAACCATCAGTAGCCGAAGCATTCGCCAAAGCACTAGCTGGAAAAAACTATAAAGCAAATAAAATTAGAAGAATAAAAATCTTCAACTTCAAAATTGGGAAGGAACATTGGGCTTCAATCGGACTTAAAGGCCATATCTTTAATCTCGATTTCGAAGAAAAATATAATTCGTGGAGAAACGTCGACCCTAGAATACTATTCTTCATTAAGCCAATAAGGGTAGTTGAACCAACATCGCTTAGCTACTTAGGAGTCTTGAAACAGGTGGCTAGATATGTAAAAACAGTATACTTGGCGTTGGATGCAGATGTTGAGGGAGAAAGCATTGCGTTTGAAGTAATGGACGTTATTAGATCAATAAATCCATATGCAAAATTTAAAAGATTATGGTTCAATTCAACAGTTGAAACTGAACTTAGGAAAGCAATAAGAAAACCGATTAAGCCAAATAGACTTTTAGCGGATAAGTGCTTTGCTAGAATGACAATAGACTTAACTATTGGAGCAGCC
>CAZCCB010000008.1:35031-37393 GCA_964497155.1 uncultured Nitrososphaerota archaeon
TACCAGATTAATTACAAGAGCAGTTGAAAAGAGATATCCTAAAGCACTTCCTTACGGACACTTTTTAAGCTATGGTCCATGTCAAAGCCCAACACTCTTTCTAGTAGTTCAAAGAGCTTGGGAAAGGGAAAAATTCAAACCAGAAAAATTCTATACCATAAAAGCTAAAGTTGAAATTTATGGAGGAGTCTTCGAAGCCGAATGTACTATAGGAAGAATAAAGAATAAAAATGAAGCAATTAAAATTTATAATGAAATAAAAAGCGAAAGGAAGGCTGTAGTTGAAGATTTCAAAATAAAGACAAAAAAGAAAAAGCCTCCAATACCATTAACAACACTTGAACTCGAAAGTAGGGCAAGTAAATATCTCAACATTAGAGCTAAGCAAACACTAGATTTAGCTGAGGAACTTTATAGGCATGGGTACATAAGCTATCCAAGAACTGAAACTGAAATATATAGCTCATCATTGAATTTAAAGCAATTAGTAAACCAGTTTATCAATCATCCACAATACGGTTACTATGCAGAGAAATTATTAAAAAAGGGGAAGATTAAAGCAACAAGAGGAACTAGAGATGATAAAGCTCATCCACCAATTCATCCAACAAGATCTGCTACCATAAATGAAATACAAAGTAGATTTGGAAGAAGAGGATGGCGATTATATGACTTAATTGTACGACATTTCCTAGCCACATTGAGCAAATCAGCAATAATAGAGTCTAGAAGAGCATTATTAAAAATTGGTAAAGTTAAATTTACATTAAGAGGACTAATAATTGCTGACGAAGGGTACTTAGAAATATATCCATATGAAAAACTTGAAGAAGAATTCCTTCCAGACTTAAATATAGGTGATGAAATAGACGTCTTAGAAATAAGATTAATTGAAAGTGAAACAAGTCCACCACCATATCTATCTGAAGCAGAACTTCTCAAATTAATGGATAAATATGGAATTGGAACTGATGCCACAAAACAGGATCATATATACACAAACATAAAGAGAGGATACTTCTATATTGAAAATAAAAGATGTATACCAACACCATTGGGAAAATCATTAATTGAGGCATTATATGAAATTGTTCCAGATGTAGTTAAACCTGAAGTGAGAGGATTCATGGAGAGAATGCTAAGTAAAGTAGCCACTGGAGAGAAAAGTGCAGACGAAGTAATTGACACAGCTAAAAAGTACTTTCTAAATCAATTTGACATACTAAAGAAATATGAAGATAAATTGGCAGAAAAAATATCACCATTAATACGTGAAAGCATAAAAATTGCCAAAAGCTTCACTAGAAAAAGAAGAAGACGAAAATAATTAGCCATTAGCCTCAAATTAAATACGGTAATGAAATACTTTAAGTTTTAAATTGCTTTATAAGAAATTATGAATTGAAATAAGAGAATATCATAGTTGGGGTGATTTAAATCGCCAGAATATGATGTAATAGTTATTGGAGCTGGAATCTTAGGTCTAGCAACAGCTTATCATATAAAGAGAAGAAACCCGAAAAGTAATGTTCTTATAATTGATAAATTTGATGGGCCGGGAAGGGGGAATACTGCTAAAAGTGCAGGAATGTTTAGAAGCTTCTTCTATTCAAAAACAAACTTCTATTTGGCAGATTCATCCATAGAATTCTATAAGCATTTAGAGGAGAAAGGATATGATTTGGGTATGCGATGGATTGGATATTTATGGCTATTTAGTGACGAAGCATTTAATAAATTAAAATCAAGCCTAAATGAAATGGAGAAAAGAGGTGTCAAATTCAGAATTTACGACAAAAACTACCTTAAAAATATGCTTGGATTAGAGATTAGAGCTGGTGAGAAGGAGGAAGGTAAAGTCTTAGGATTAGAGAATATTGATGTTGGATTATTTGTTCCTAAAGCAGGTATGATAGATGTGGACAAGCTAGTCAGATTTTATGAAAATGAATTTAGAAAGCTTAATGGTGAGGTGAAGTATGGAGTACAAGTTGAAAGTTTAGTAGTGGAACCTAAAAATAAACTTGGATTACCAAATGAACCCTATTTCTGGCAGGAAAGTAGAGTTGTTGGAGTAAAGATTAAAAATAAGGTTCTTAAAGCAAAGAAGACAATTATTGCAGCAGGAATATGGGCTACTAAGCTGCTTGATCCAATAGGAATTGACTCTCATTGCAAGCCTAAGAAAAGACAAATATTTGTAGTTAAAGCTGAAAAAGACGATTTAAAAAGACTATTTAAAATTGAAGGATTTAATAAGTACAATTCAATGCCATTCACCATATTACCCAAGCCTAGAATATATGTCAAACCAGATGTTGATGAACAGACATTTTGGATTGGATTTGCAGATGACTTTAAT
>CAZCCB010000009.1:0-4374 GCA_964497155.1 uncultured Nitrososphaerota archaeon
TTATATTCGCTTTTTATTTTAATGACTTCAGTATTTAATCCTCTTCTTCTTAACTCCTCTTCTAATTGTTCTTTTGATATAAAGTTTTGATCAGGTCCTAAAACTATAATGTCAGGTTTAATTTCTTCAATTATTTTTAAAATGTCTCCATTTTCATAGCCTAAAACTGCATCATCAACATACTTAAGCCCTTTAACTACAAGTAATCTCTGCTCTTCAGGAATTATTGGTGGATGCCCCTTAAATCTCATAACACTTCTATCTCTTGCTACGATAACTATTAGTCTACCATATTCACTTGCTTTCTTAAGAAACCATAAGTGACCCGGATGAATAATATCGAAAGTTCCTGCTGCAACTACTTTTTTACCCTTAGCCTCCGGAATTTCAAATTTCCATGAATATTTTATTTTACCTAGAAATCTTAATGAATCTAAAAGTCCTTCAGCATAAGTTACGCAGACTAAGCTAGTAAATAAATTGTTTTTCTTAAAGTAATACTTAGCATCAGCTAAATACCTTTCAGCTAAATCAATAATATTTTTAGCTTGATCACTCAATTGATGTTTTTGTTTCTTTATTTGATTTAAAACATGATCAAGCCCCATTAAGTAGTTCTTAACTCTATTGAACATATCATTTTCTTTATTTCTCATCTTCTTTCATCTCTCCCAATTTTAAGAATGCTTTTAGGTGCGTCGGCTAATAAAACTAAGGCTTCTGCCTCAATAAAATGTAATTTGCCTGGGATGACGATCGAGTAAGGAGGTGGACCAAAAGGGTATTCTATAATATTACTTAAAAAATCTGCTTTAACAATTGCATCAGGAGCACCTAGCCTTGCTAATCCGACTACTAATGTTTCATTTGATATAACTTTCTCTTTTCTTCTTTCTTCTATTAAAAGCAAGATTTCTAATGCTTCCCTTATGCTCATAAATCTTTTAGATTCGGCATCAATATCGAGAAGTAATAATGTATGTAATCCTCGTTCATAATTCTCCTTAATAACATCATATGCTGTCTCTGAAATGAATTCTCCATGAGGAAATGTTATAGTTACACTTCTCCCAAATTTATAACTGAAAAGTCCAGTTTCCCCAGGTATGGCTGAAAGTATTGAAGCAGCATGTATGACTCTCGTTTTAATGTTTCTCCGTTTAGCTTCCAATCTTAAGTGTATGTGAGTGGTGGCAACAAATGGATCGCCAGGAACCAATAAGACCACATTTTTT
The DNA here is from genome assembly GCA_964497155.1 of uncultured Nitrososphaerota archaeon. Lineage (GTDB taxonomy): Archaea > Thermoproteota > Methanomethylicia > Culexarchaeales > Culexmicrobiaceae > CAYWZQ01. The sequence goes on from CAZCCB010000009.1 coordinate 1,236, forward strand.
TCTAAAGCTTCCTTAAGAATTTCATATGCTTTTTCCCCTTCAATATCCCTACGTCTAAGAATTATCACTTTTTTCCCAAGCATGTTCTCTAATTTCGATATTGTTAATCCTGGCATTAAGCTTGTATATAATTCAAGATAAACTTTATCTGCCTTTCTAGCAATTTCAAGTCCCTCAGTTGTTATTCCTTTTTCATCATATAAACCTAAACCTATGAAAAATAGCATGATTATCGCCTTTATATTGCAATGATACTTTTCCATTTCACTACTAAGTTATTAGTAATTTAATCTCACTTATTAGCGAAACTTTAATTATACTCCTTACAATGCAATATTACATAGGGCCCGTAGCTCAGCCAGGTAGAGCGGCGGACTAATAGGCCGAAGCTCTTAACCCGTCGGTCGCGGGTTCAAATCCCGCCGGGCCCGCCAATAATCAATATTAATTTTATGATTACACTTAATTCGGGAATATAAATAATAGTTTAAAGTTGCTTTATTCACATTGATGACTTACGCCATTAAAGTGCATAAGAGAGTTGGCAATAAGATAATTCCTTTATTAAAAAATTTGGGTTTACTGGATCGAAGTAAGAAGATCGATTTACAAAATGATTATTTAATGATCCCCCTAATACGAGCGTTAGATGAATATGAAAGATCTATAATAATTAGTCAAATTAATAATGTAGAATTTATTAGGCATAAGTTTGAAAGTAGAAAAGTTAGACCTAGAAATTTAATTGAAGCACTGGAATCTTATCTTACACCCTCAGAATTAGCGATGCTCCCTCGGTCCTTTGACATTATAGGTGACATAGCCATAGTTGAAATTCCCCCTGAACTTGATAAATATTCAAGTCTAATTGGGGAGGCAATAACTAAAATTTATCCAAGAATTAAAACAGTTTTCGCTAAAGCTGGTCCAGTGGTAGGTACATTTAGAATTCGTAAACTAAAGCATGTTTATGGAGAATTTAAGACAATTACAATTCACAAAGAATATGGATGTATTCTCAAAGTCGATGTTCTCAATACATATTTTAGCCCAAGACTGGCAACGGAACGTCATCGTATAGCTAGTCAAGTAAGTGATAATGAATTAATTGTTGATATGTTCGCTGGAGTTGGACCGTATGCTATTATGATTGCAAAAAAAGTTAAGGCAGCAATTATTGCCTGTGATATCAATCCTTATGCTATCAAACTATTAAATGAAAACATGAAAATTAACAAATTATTAGGTCATATTTATCCGATTCATGGCGAAGCAAGTACCGTATTTTCTTCATGCAGACTTAAAAATTCTGTAGACAGGATAATTATGAATTTACCTGAGAAGGCTAAGTACTTTCTTGATGTAGCATGTAAACTGATAAAGCCTGGAGGTATTATTCATTATTATACATTTGCTAGTGATGATCCTATTGAAAATGCAAAAAATGAAGTCTGCAATATGCTAATGAAATATTGTAATCTCTCCTTTTCAATTACCTCACTTAGAATAGTTAAAGTAGTAGCACCAAGAAAGTGGCAAGTAGCTGTAGACATAAAATGCTTTAAATAAAATAATTTAATTATTTAAAAATTAGCGAATTTCAGCAATAATCTTAATAAGAACTTCTTTCCAATACTCCGCCTTAAGTTTTTCTATTATTCTTCTATCAATATCGCTTGCAGCTTTATCCGCCTTTATCATAAATGTTCTTGGGCAAATATATTCGCTCTTTCGGGCAACAAGGCTAATTGGATCTTCTAATGTTAATGATGGATGTCCCTCACCTGAAATTTCATCTATTAATCCATCAATTTCAATTATAACTGTAACTTTTGCTCCCATTCTTATTGCCTTCTTCATTTTTTCCGATAAATGAAAGGCCCCTTTATTAGCCCCTATGGCTATTATGCAGTCACCTTTCTTTGTGAGATATTCCTCTCTAGTTACTTCAAATGTTGTTCTATGTGTAGCCTTAATATTGGGGTGTCCGTGTGCATTTAAGATCTCAATTATTTTCACATACTTTTATACCGCTGTTTTCCTAAAATATTAATTGTGAAGCTATATAATAACGAGTTTAAACGGAAAAGGGAGCAGCTGATTAATAAATTGATTAATGAAGGGATATTAAAGGATTTAAAGGTTATTAGGGCTATGCTTAGAGTTCCTAGAGAGGAATTTGTTCCAGAAAAATACAGAAATTATGCATATATAGATTCACCATTACCAACAATGAGTGGGCAAACAATTTCTGCCCCTCATATGGTCGCAATGATGTGTGAATTACTTGAATTAGATGTTGGCATGAAAGTATTGGAGATAGGTACAGGATCTGGTTATCATGCTGCAGTATGCGCTGAAATTGTTGCTCCCTCGGATACTGACCCCAAAGAATGGGGTCATGTATATACTATTGAAAGAATACCAGAATTGGTGCATTTTGCTAGAAGAAATCTGGAAAGAACAGGATATAGTAATAGAGTTACTGTTATTCTAGGTGATGGTTCTTTGGGATATTCTGAGGCAGCACCATATGATAGAATTCTCGTAACTGCTGCTTCTCCAGAGATACCTGTGCCTTTAATAAAGCAATTAGTAATTGGTGGTAAAATAGTCATACCTGTTGGGGGAAGTTATTACCAAGAGCTAATTGTAGGAGTTAAGGATAAGAATGGTGAATTAAAAACTACTAGTGCAGGTGGATGTGTTTTTGTACCATTAATTGGTAAATATGGTTGGAAATTAACCTAATTTAAACCACTTTTCTAAACTCACCTGTTTCATGTGTTCCCTATATGCCTTAATAGCTCTTTCAATAGCTTTCTTAACTCTTTCAAGTGAAAAATCATGTTCTTCACATAGTAATTCTATTACTGCATTTTCATTAGGTTCTTTCCACTTTAATTTATAGTTTCCTGAAACTTTAGGTTTGAGAAAAATTTCCTTTATTTCTTCCGGATTTATTGGAAAGTAGGCATTTTTCAATTCTCTTAATACCTTTTTAAGATTTCCATGAATTCTTATTAATTTTAATGCAGTTTTCGGTCCCACTCCCTTTACACCATCGGGATTATAATCAGTACCAATTAGTATTGCTATGTCAATTAGTTGTTCTCTAGTAATATTTAAAGCTTCAAGT
>CAZCCB010000009.1:4384-36883 GCA_964497155.1 uncultured Nitrososphaerota archaeon
TTGTTGAGCATATGTTCTTGCTTCTTCTAGGTCTCCTCTTCTAAGCGCTTCCTCATATTTAATTGCTGCTTCCTCCTTTATTTTTTTCCTACGTAAAATTTCAAGTTCTTTTATTTCAGGTGGAGTTCCATCAAATACATAAACTGGTTTAATTCCTAATTCTAAGAAATTTACAGTTCTATAAAATAGACCACTTAAATGGCTTGTTATTCTTCCTCTCGAATCTTTAAGTGGTGTACCATTTGGTTGTCTAATTATTGCTAGGAACTGGTATAATGCATTGTACGCATCTATGGCTAATGTTTTCCCCTTTAAAGATTCTATATCGATAATTTCAACTGCTCCTTCCGGTATTAAGCTTCTTAGATTAACGCCCATATTCTCCCTCAATTAAACTTATATTTCTCAAACCTCTTTTTGTAACTGTGACTAAAATTTTGCCCCATATTTCTAACTTCATAAGTGCTTTATTAAATTCTTTTGGAGACAAATTATTATGTTGTTGTCTTAGATTGTCAAATAATTCGTTTTCTCTCATTGTTTTTCTTTTTCTTAATATTGATAGAATGCTTACCTCTAGAGGTTCAGATGGCCATAAAGTATTCTTAGGCATAAACATCACTTCATGTAAACGTTAATAATTTCATGCGAGTTGGACCTACCTGTTTATATCTCTCTATCCATTTTTTATAATATTGAATCATCTCATTGGTTATGGATGGTTTAATCTTCTTAAGTGCATACTCGAAATGTCTCTTACTAACTCTCTTAGCATTAATATCCTCCCTGAGAGCTGACATAGCAGCTTCTCTACATACAGCTTCTAAGTCTGAACCAGAATATCCTTCAGTTAATTTAGCAATTTCCTCAAGATTTACATCATCTGTCAAAGGCATATTCCTAGTATGTATACGTAAAATTTCAATTCTAGCTTTATAATCTGGGGGCGGTATGTATATAAGTCTATCAAATCTACCTGGTCTAAGAAGTGCTGGATCGAGTATATCTGGTCTATTCGTGGCGCCTATCACTACGACGTTTTCTAAAGTTATTAATCCATCCATTTCGGTTAGTAATTGGCTTATAACTCTCTCAGTAACTCTTGAATCGCCATATCCTAATCCTCTCATTGGCGCTATAGCATCAATTTCATCAAGAAATATTATGGCTGGAGCGGCCATTCTGGCTTTTCTAAAGATCTCTCTTACTGCTTTTTCTGACTCTCCAACCCATTTACTTAAGAGTTCTGGTCCTTTAACACTAATAAAGTTAGCTTCACTTTCAGTTGCAACCGCTCTTGCTAATAATGTTTTTCCACATCCAGGTGGACCAAATAATAGGATTCCTCTGGGCGGTCTAATTCCCATACGTTTAAATGCTTCTGGATATTTTATTGGCCATTCTACAGCTTCTCTTAATTCCTGTTTCGCTTCTTCTAAATTACCTATATCACTCCATCTTACATTTGGAGTTTCAATGTAAACTTCTCTCATTGCTGATGGAGTTATCTCTTTAAATGCTTCCATGAAATCTCTCATTGTAACCTGCAGTTTTTCAAGTACCTCTTCCGGTATTCTTTCTTGCTGTAGATCAATTTCAGGTAAATATCTTCTAAGTGCTTTCATAGCTGCTTCTCTGCATAAAGCTGCTAGATCAGCACCAACAAATCCATGAGTTATTTCCGCTAGCTTCTTTAAATCTACATCATCTGCTAAAGGCATGTTCCTAGTATGAATTACTAGAATTTCATATCTACCCTGCTTGTCTGGAACTCCTATTTCAATTTCTCTATCAAATCTACCAGGTCTTCTTAGGGCGGGATCAAGAGCATTTGGCCTATTCGTCGCCCCTATAACTATTACATCTCCTCTAGCCTCTAATCCATCCATTAGTGCAAGTAATTGAGCAACAACTCTTTTTTCAACTTCACCAGTAACTTCTTCGCGCTTGGGGGCTATAGCATCTATTTCATCAATAAATATTATCGATGGTGCATGCTGTTTTGCTTCTTCGAATACTTCCCTTAATCTCTGCTCAGATTCTCCATAAAATTTGCTCATAATTTCTGGTCCATTAATTGATATGAAGTGTGCATCTGTCTCGTTTGCAACTGCTTTTGCTAATAATGTTTTTCCACATCCAGGTGGACCAAATAATAATACTCCTTTTGGCGGATCAATTCCCAATCTCTTAAATAACTCTGGATGTTTCAATGGGAGTTCAACCATTTCTCTTATTTTTCTTATGGCTTCATGTAAACCGCCTATATCTTCATAAGTAACTCTTGGAACTCTAATTTCCTCGGCAGGTTTTTCCAAGATTATTATATTAGTATCTTCTGTAACTAAAACTATACCAATTGGTTTGGTTAGGACTACAGTAAATGGAATTGCTTGTCCTAAAACTGGTATAAGTACTGTATCTCCTTGAGTTAATGGATAATCATACAATCTTTTTTTAACAAAATTAATAAATGCACTATCAACCGTAATGGAAAAGGATGAAGGAGCAAGCTTAACTAAAATGGCTGGTCTAGCATTTGCTTTCCTAACTATAACTCTTTCTCCAATACTTACACCAGCATTTTTCCTTATTAATCCATCCATCCGAATTATGTTTTCATTTTGATCCTCAGGATATGCTGGCCATACAATGGCAGCTGTTTTTCTTTTCCCTTCTATTTCAACAATGTCTCCCGGATTTACGCCTAATTTTCGCATGATTCTTTGATCAATTCTAACTTTACCTCTTCCAACATCTCTTTGCTTTGCTTCTGCTACTCTTAATTGAACTTCAGGCCTCCTAATTGATCTACTAGAACTCATAGATAACTCTCTCCTTAAATATGTATGTTAAGCGAGTTATTATAGTAATTATAGTGTATATAGTTTATGTTCATCACATTCTAGTCACATATTCTACTTCTACTTGACTTACTAAGGGGACGCTCATTATTGCTTCTTCAACTATAGTTGTTCCACCTTCAGTTTCTTCAGGCATAATTAGCGCCATTTTTAATAATTTTAATCCAAATGCGATTGGTTCTTCACTAGTTCTAGCAATTTTTACATTCTTCGGCAATGTTTTTTCGATCATTTGTGTTAGCATATTTAGGTTAACATTTGCCTCTTTAGGATAAACCCTAACAATTACCAAAACTTTACCCATAACCTCTCCTCCTCACGGTCCTTCAAATCCACATTTTGGACATTTATAAGAATTTGCTGTTGATCGACATCTCCAACATCTCCATAAAATTATTTCACCACAATTTGGACATGGAAAGTTAACCCCCTTTTCTCCAGGTATTATCGGAGTTTTACATGATATGCAGACTGGTAGCTTTAATTCTTCATCAGCAGACATTTTTATACTTCCTCCACTTTGAAGACACTCTACATTTTTCAAATAAAAGTTTTTCCTTATAACTAGCGTTGAACTTTTATTCTTCTTTTCTAAGTTACGTACTGATCCTAATTGAGTGAATTAAAACAAGTAATAGTTGTTCGTGCTGATTTGAAAATGAGTAGGGGTAAGTTAGCTGTTCAAGTAGCTCATGCAGCAGTATGTGCAGCTGAAGAAGCTAGAAATAAATTTAATAATTGGTGGAAGGATTGGTTAACATCTGGTCAAAAAAAGGTTGTAGTTAAAGTAAAAGACGAGGAAGAATTATTAAGAATTTTTAATTTAGCCCGATTAATGAATCTTCCCTCAGTCCTCATTTCGAATAGAGGTTTAACGGAGCTTCCACCAGGTACAATAACTTGTGTAGGTATTGGTCCTGCACCTTCCGAACTAATTGATAAGATAACCGGAACTTTACCTCTTCTCTAGGTTGATGATTATGATTTCTCGATCACGATCAAGGCTTGATGAAAAGCTTGGTATGCTATACTATTCAACTTCCTCTTCTCCAATTAATGGTCGCATACGTACTTTCACTGAAGATTTCATTGTTGAAGAAATATTGCGAGATAAAACCGTAGTGCCTGTAAATGTTAATTCGAGAATATCCTTACCATTATGTGATGTAGTGAAAGGAAATTATGTAAGAGCAATTCTTATTAAAAAAGGTTATGATACTTTATCTGCAATTTTCTATCTTTCAAAGAAATTTAAGCTTCCAATAAGTGCCTTCTCATATTTAGGACTAAAAGATGCTAGAGCACTGTCTTCTCAATTGATAAGCATTAAAATTGATTATCCTATTTCATATTATGGTGAAAGAATTCTACTCACAAATTCTAAACAATCTCTTTTACCTGTGAAAGCTCATGAATTGTATGGGAATAAATTTACTATAACCATTAGATCGATATCTTTAAAATCTGAAGATGCAGTTAGAAGAGTTCAGAGAATTTTTTCTGAACTCTCTTCTTTCGGAGGAGTATTAGCATACTTTGGTTATCAGCGATTTGGAACACTCAATCCAATAACGCATAAAATCGGAAAAGCAATAGTTAAAAGGAATATTGATCTGGCAGTTAGCTATTTAATCAATAGTAATATTGGCGAAAAAGACCCCATAAAAACTGGACTTAGACCTAGGAAAAATGAAGTATTAGATTACGAAAGAATTGTGAGGCGCTTCTTTACTAAGAAGAGTAATGCTCTCAAAGCTATTAAGAAAGTTCCATTGCCTATTAGACGCTTATTTATTCATGCTTATCAGTCTTATCTATTTAATAGAATACTCAGTGAGCGTATTAAATTAGGTCTTCCTATTAATCGAGCAGTTATTGGTGATTTAGTTGGACTACCCATTTTTGGAAGTGTTTCTCCCCAATATGTTTTTCATGTTGATAAGAATAACCTAGATAAGGTAAATTCATTAATAAAACGGAATTTAATTTCAGTTGTATTACCTGTGCCTGGATATGCCATTAAAAAACTTCCAATAGGTTTGGCTAAAGAACCAATTCAAGGAGTTTTAGATGATGAAGGTATCTCTTTTAACGATTTCTTGATAGACATGTTACCTAATTTAAGAAGTCCAGGAACCTATAGACCCGTAATATTTCAGGTTGAAAATTTTAAGATTATGAGTTTACTACGTAATGAGTCAAGTTTATCGATTAAAATTCAATTCTCATTAAGAAGAGGATTTTATGCAACCATGTTCTTAAGGGAGTTAATCAAACCATTCGACCCAGCGTTATTAGGTTTTTAGCAACTAGGGTACAAGTCTATCCCTATCTCTAGGGAACAATGTTACCTCTCTAATATTCTTTTTACCAGTTATCACCATAAGAAGACGTTGAAAGCCTATAGCCCAACCTGCATGTGGGGGCATTCCATAATCATAATACGATAGGAATGGTTCAAATTTCTCAGGATTTAGATTTTGTTCTTTAAGCCTCTCTATAAGCAGATCTTTTACATGTATTCTAGTCCCACCACTCGCCAGTTCTAGCCAAGACCAGTTTAAGTCAAATGATTCAGTTATTTCCGGATCATCATCTTTGGGCTTTATATAGAAGGGCTTTAATTTTCTTGGCCAGTTAATTATGAAATATGGTTCCTTAAAAATTTCACCTAAAATTCTATTTGCTTTCGTAGGTAAGTCGTCTCCCCATTCTAATGATAAATCATGCTCCCTTAAAATTTCAAGAGCCTCATCATAAGTTATTCTCTTAAACGGTTTCTTTGGAACAATAATTTCTTGACTTAAGATTTCCAATTCATTTGCACACTTTTTCTTAACTTCGCTTATAGTATGTACAATTAATTCTTCAAGTATCTTCATAACATCATTAGCATTAACGAAGGCTGCTTCTATATCGACAGATATAAATTCATTTAAATGATATGTTGTATTCATTTCTTCAGCTCTATAATACTGAGCAATTTCAAATACTTTTTCGAAAACTGAAGTTAAAATCTCCTTATACAGCTGAGGACTTTGTGCTAAGAATGCTTCTTTTTCAAAATAAATTACTGGAAATAATGCTGCTCCTCCTTCTGTTGCTGTAGCTAAAATTTTAGGAGTAAATACTTCTATGAATCCCTCTCCTATTAAGAATTGACGAATTATATTTAATGTTTCATGATGAATTTTAAATATTGCAAAGTTACATGGTATTCTTAAGTCTAGAATTCGAGCATTTAATCTAGTATCAAGGTCTGCTGGCGTTCTTCCAGTGGTATCTAAAGGTAATGGTGTTTTGGCAATATTCAAAATTTTTATTTCTTTAGGTAATATTTCGACACCATTAGGTATTGAGGGTATTTTCTTAACTTGCCCCTTTACACCTATTACACTTTCTTTTTTCAAAACCTTTACTTTGTTAAAGAGTTCTTCAGAAACTTTTTTTCTAGGTAGGGTGATTTGTATAGTTCCTTCTCGATCCCTTAAAATTATGAATTTAATTCCTCCTAAATCCCTTATATCAACTATCCATCCGAAGACAATGACTTCTTCGCCTTCATTTTTAGGTGATATTTCGCTTGTATAGTGTGTTCTTCTCCACTCCCCCATTACATCGATCTTCATACTTCCGCTACTCCACTATAATTCTAATGGTTTCTTTAGTGAATTCTGAAATTACTTTTTCTGCTTTTTCAAGTTCAAAAGGCAATCTTCTTAAGTCCATTCTTGAGATTTTAATATAGTTTTCTCTACTACCATCGGGTAGCCAAACAATATTAACTCCCAAAACTTTAGCTGGCGAGAGTATTTGCTCAGCGATCTGCCTAATACTTGAAGTTTTTTCGATAATTCTAACTGGTTTTTTAAGTGTATGTCCTAAAATTCTGGAAATTCTATTCCATAAGGGTCTCATGATCTTTCCATCGCTTTTAACTAAAACTATGAGCATCCTATCAACGTCAAAAGCCTTAAAAAATGTAGCATTTTTTAAGGCAGGAAATTTCTTTTCTAATTTAACTAAATGTTTTGCAATTTCAATATCCAATTGAGTAATCTCTCCTCTATCCACCTTCTCCTGACAGCTAGGACATAAAATTCCACTTTTGAGACATACGAGGCATATGGGTAATTTCACGAATTTTCCCCCAAATTAAAGAAATTGTGGAGAATGTTGTTTTACTTGGCTCTCCTTTTTACTTTTTTCCTCTGGCTAAAACTATGGATATAGTGCTTGTGTTTATTGTTCTTCCATCTTGAGTTGTTAATTGCTCTGTACCTATTTCAACGTTCTTAACTTTAACATCTGTTAGAAATCTGTTCCTTACAATTTCAGCAACGTCTACAGCTTTACTTATTGCTCTACCTCTAGCCTTAACGCTTATTTCCTTTGCTCCTTGGTGAAACAATGTTAGACAAGCTAAAACATAATTCATAATCGGCTTATTTCCTACTAGCACCGCGTTTTCCTGAGCCATTTTCTCCCTCCCCTAAGTTTTATAGAGTGCAAGCTTAAAGATAATATAACAACGACATTTATAAGATTTAGGTTTCTAAGTTTCACTCTATAGGTGAGAAGAAATATATTATCGTTTTTTACATATGTCCGTGGTGATGCAATGCCTAAAAGCGAACAGATAAATATTAGCTTAACTGAACGACAAAGATTATTATTGTTCAAATTATATGAAAGTTCTAAAAGTATGACTGTATATACTGTAAATAAGTCGCAAAGTGAGCTTGCAAAGGAACTTGGAATTACTCGTCAAGCATTAAGTATACATTTAAGAAAATTTAAGGATGAGGGTCTTATAAGAACTGGGAGAGGCTTTATAGATTTAACTGAGAAGGCGCTTAAAGTACTTAATATCCGATCTGCTGATACGTTTGTTTTCATTAAAGTTCATCCTCAAATGAGAACTATCGCCTATGAAAAAATAAAAAAGATTCCTAACGTAAGCAAGCTATTTAGAGTAACTGGTGAAGTTGATTTAATAGCTCTAGTTGATCAATCAACTCTTGATAGCTTTCTAAGAAATGTATCTCAAATAGATGGTGTTGTTTCCACTTCAGCTCACATAGTTATTGAAACATTAAAAGAGTAACTAAAGCTTCAGGAGGATTAAGGTTGAGGTTATATGAATATCAAGCCAAAGAGGTTTTCAAAAAATATGGGATACCGATTCCTATTGGAAGCGTAGTTTCCTCACCTACTGAAGCTAGACAAGTTGCAGAGAAAATTGGAAAACCTGTAGTATTAAAAGTTCAAGTTTTAGTTGGAGGAAGAGGAAAAGCTGGAGGTATAAAATTTGCATCAAATCCTCAAGAAGCTGAAAAAATTGCTAAGACACTTATTGGCCAAACATTTAAGGGATTTAAAGTAAGTAAACTTCTGGTTGAAGAGAAACTTCAAATAAAAGAGGAATACTATTTAGGCTTCACTATAGATCGATCAGCAAGAAAATTAGTTGCAATAGCAAGCTCACGCGGTGGGGTAGACATTGAAGAAATAGCAATTTCATTTCCGCAATATATTGTTAAGCAGCATGTTGATCCATTAATAGGTTTTTATCCATTCATGGCTAGACAATTAATCAAAAAATTAGGATTTGAAGGTAAAATATTAAATGAAATGTCAAGCTTTCTTTATAAGTTGTATAAGATTATGATTGACTATGATGCTGAATTAATTGAAATTAATCCATTAGTATTAACTGAAGATAATAAACTAATTGCAGCTGATGCTCGATTAAATATTGATTCTGATGCCCTCTTTAGGCATTCTGATATTAAGCAAATTGAAGAATTATCAACATTTTCACCATATGAATTAGAGGCTAAGAAAGCTGGGCTATCATACGTGGAACTTGATGGAAACATAGGAATTATAGGTAATGGCGCTGGATTAGTAATGACAACATTAGACTTAGTTAAAATGTATGGAGGTAATCCAGCAAACTTCTTAGATGTTGGTGGAGGTGCTGCATCGGAATCAATTGCTACTGCGCTCAGAATATTATTGAATCATCCAAGAGTGAAAGTAATCTTAATTAATATTCTTGGTGGAATAACTAGGTGCGATGAAGTAGCCAAAGGAATAATTTCAGCATTAAAAACTTCAAATATGGGCAAACCTATTGTAATAAGGTTAACTGGAACAAATGAATTAGAAGGAAGAAAAATATTGAAGAATGAAGGATTAATAGCGTTATCTTCCATGGAAGAAGCCGCTAAGAAAGCTGTCGAATTAGTGGGGGGAGAATGATTTGGGCATAATAGTCGGTAAAGATACTAGAGTAATAGTTCAAGGGATAACTGGGAGGCAGGGTAGATTTCATACTAAATTAATGTTAGATTATGGTACAAAAATAGTAGCTGGTGTGACTCCAGGAAAGGGAGGGCAAAATGTTCATGGAGTACCTGTTTATGATACAATAGTTGAAGCATTGAAAAATCATCCTGCAGATACATCAATAATTTTTGTACCTGCACCTTATGCTTTTGATGCTGTTGTAGAGGCTATATTATCGGGAATGAAAAATGTTGTAGTAATAACTGAACACATACCTGTACATGATTCAATAAAAATGATAGCTCTTGCAAAATTAAGAGGAACAAGAATTATTGGACCAAATACTCCTGGTATTATAACTCCTGGTGAATGTAAAGTTGGCATAATGCCTAGTAAAGTTTTCAAGCCAGGTTCAATAGGCATAGTCTCACGAAGTGGTACTCTAACCTATGAAATTGCAATGAACTTATCAAATGAAGGATTTGGACAATCCACGTGTATAGGAATTGGAGGGGATCCTGTAGTTGGTCTTGATTTTATAGACATATTAAATCTGTTTAGAGAGGATAAACAAACTAAAGCAATAGTCATCATTGGTGAAATAGGTGGAGATGCTGAAGAAAGAGCCGCATCATTTATTGAAGAGACAAATTATCCGAAGCCAATAGTTGCATTTATTGCTGGCCGAACTGCTCCGCCAGGGAAAAGAATGGGTCATGCTGGTGCAATTATATCAGGAAGATTTGGATCTGCAGAGAGTAAAATAAAAGCTTTTAATAGAGCAGGAATTCCCGTAGCTAAAAAACCATCGGAAATTCCAAAATTAGTTGATAGGTTAATTTAATATTGTTTCAATTTTCTTTCAATTCGCTCCAGCATCTTTTCATTACAATATTTCATAATTTTTTTATCTAACATACTCTTCTCCATAATTTCTCTTAAGTCTTCAATTAACGTTCTAGCCAAATCAATATTTTTATTCATCTTTATCAAGTATTTATTGAGATCAACTAAATATAATAGGAAGGTAGCTATTTCTCTTATTTTTCTCTTTATAATTTTTTCATCCTTCATTTCTTTCTCAGAAAGATAAAATTTCTTGTTTAGCTTTTTAATTTTCTCAATAATATTAATTATTCTTTCTCTTATATTAATTATTCTATTTGAAATTAATTTTAATTTATTTATAATTATCTTAAGAACTTCATTAACTATTAGAATTTCTTTTGCAATTTCAATTTTATTTTGATTAATTAATTTAAAAACTTTATTTTCATTACTTAATATTTTCTCCGAACAAAGTATAACTTCATGAGTAATCCACTTCACAATTTTTTGTGAGGCCTCTAAATCTTTTGTAGTCTCATGCAAAATTGCCTCAATATTTATATTATCTCGTATTTTTTCTTTTGTAATTTCAAGTATATTGAAGATAACTTCTGTACTGATTGGTCTTTTATCCAATATTTCCATCTCCGATATCTCTTATGCAAAAGCTTTATAATACTGTTTAGATTGCTACTAAATGGTGATCTCCTAATGCCAATACATGACCCAGAAAAACTAAGGATTGCACAACAACGGCGTTTATTCATTAAAATTTGCAGAAAATGTGGAGCCCGTAATCCCGCATCAGCTGAAAAATGTCGAAGATGTAGAAGTAAGAATTTAAGATGGAAAAGAAGAGAAAGATCACGATAATAACATTGTTATATTGTTATATTTTCTATTCCATAGTATTGCTTAAAGCTAAATAGCGTAATCCATACTAGTTAATTATATTTCGAGTAAACTTTAAGGGATCTGAAAAACATTTTCATATGGGCGGGTGGTCCAGCTGGTTAGGATGCCGCCCTCACACGGCGGAGAGCGTGGGTTCGAATCCCACCCCGCCCACCATTATCTTCCAGTTTAATATTTTCCTAAAATGATCTATATTGATTTATTACTTTAAATTATATTGCTTTTATTAGAATCTTAAGTATTAATTTTATTATGAATATTATTTTAGGTTTTAGTTTTTATTATTTCATTATTTTCTGGGATAATTATTTCAGTCTTTAATGTATCTCTAATCTCTTCTGCAAAAACTTTTAGATTTTCCTTTTCTCCATGTATCATTACAATTTCTGCATCTTCTCTTTTTTCCTTAACTTTTTTAATTATATCTGTTAACTCTTTCTTTCCACAATGAGATGAAAAGTCGAACCATTTTACTTTTGCTTTCACTTTTTCTATTCTTTTTCCGAAGTTAAATACTCCGTTTTCTAAAAGAATATGACCTGGGGTTCCAGGTATTTGATATGATACTAGGAAAACTGCATTTTTCTCATTTCTAGCTAATTTTTTCATATAAAAGACTGCTGTTCCTCCCTTAAGCATACCTGCTGGGGAAACTATTATTGCTGGTTTTTTACAAGCTTTTTTTCTTTGACTCCATCCAGAAATCCATATTGCCTTTTCAAGTGCTCTTGCCAGCAATTTATAATTTCTAAAGAACTCTGGATATCTTAACATTATTTTACTTGCTCTTCTGGCCATTCCGTCTAAGAAAATTTTTGATTTAACTTTATGAGCTGTCAATATACATAATATCTCTTGAGATCTTCCTACTGAGAATGCAGGTATTAATACTGTCCCTCCGTTATCAATTATTTTTTGAATTTCATCTACAAATTCCTTTTCTAATTCTCTTCTATTTGGGTGATTAGTTGTTGTATAGGTACCTTCCATTATGATTAAATCTAATTTTGGAAGTTTTTTGGGTGCACCTTTTAATAATCTAGTGTTTATAGTGTTTAGATCTCCAGTAAAGAGGATTCTTTTTCCATTAGCTTCTATTATAGTCATCATACTGCCTGGAATGTGTCCTGCATTTAAAAATCTAATTGACATATCTTTTATCTTTATTCTCTGACCATAAGATACTGGGTATAAGTTACGTAGCATTGTATCTAATTCAATGTTTTCATATGGAAGATAATAACCTGATATTTTTATTAAATCTTGAATTAAGAGTTCAGTAATTTCAGCTGTTAATTTTGTTGCTATAAATTTCGGTTTTTCAGTAATGTATAATAGTGGAATGCTGCCTGAATGATCTAAATGTGCGTGACTTAAAATTACTGCTTTTATTTCTTTAGGAGAAACATGGAAAGGGTATTCAGGCTCACCATTGGTTAACATTATTCCGTAGTCGAGTAGAATATTGTTCTCATTATGCATTAATAAGATTCCTATTCTTCCTATTTCTCCACCGCCACCTAGAATTCTGAGCTTCAATTTTTTCCCTCACTTCAACATAGATAACTTTTAAACGTTGTTTATCAAAGTTGTGTATGGGAGAGTCATGGCTACTAAAATAATTTTACAGGAAGAGGTTGATTTAAGTAATTGCACCTTTATATCTGGCTTCCATGGTATAGGATTAGCTGGCTTTATTGCAGTTAAGCATTTAATTAAAAAATTGAAAGCGAAAAGAATAGGTTTTTTGGAATCACGTCTCCTTCCTCCTTTCATATCAATTGATGTAGATAATAATATAATAACTCCATTTGAATTCTTTAAGTATAATAACTGCATTTTCTTTTTAACGGAATTCCCTCCTTATGAAAAGGAGATGTATACTCTTTCTAAAGTTCTTGCAGACTGGATTGTTAATAATAAGTTTTCTAAGGCAATATTAATTGGTGGGCTTGATAAAAGATTCAAGCATAGTGAAGAAATTTCATGTAAATTCATAATGACTTCAGCCTTTAAGAAAGCTGGCTTTATAGCTAAGGAATTACCAATATTGGATAGCGGATTACATGCATTTGGGCTCTTAGCATTACTTCTCGCTAGATTTGAGATTAGAAACTTTCCTGCACTAGCTATTTTGCCTTATGCTGACGCTTCAAGACCTGATCCTCTTGCAGCTTCAGTAGCTATTGATTTCTTAAATAAATTTCTCGGTTTAAATGTTGATACTTCTGAATTAATAAGAGATGCTGAAAGAATTGAGCAGGAAATTAAAGCCATACAGCAATTAGCTAAAAAACTTAAGGCTCCTCATGAAAAGACATTATACATGTAGAATCTCTCCACTTAACGTTTTCAATATTTCTTTAAGTTCTTTTGTTCCATTCCTTACAATCTTTACTTTAACATTAAGTTTATTACATAATTTTTTAAGTCTATTTACAATTTTTTCATTTAGATAATGATGATCTTCATCCTTGTATATGATTACAAATCTATAGTTATTGTTCTTCAAAAGTATCTCTGCGGCTTTTAATATTACTTTATAGGAATTTAAATCTTTATGTATTGATTTCTCATGTTGTGTGAGCGGATAAATTTCATCAATTTCTAATGGTATTATTCCAAATGGTACACAGTAAATACATTCATGTACTTCTACAGCTCTTTCCCTTAATGTCTTATTTACTATCTTAATTATCCTCTTTACCTTTTTGCTTTTATGATATGGTTTTTCAATAGGATCAGGTATAAGTAAGAGTATTTTTTTATCATGAAATCTAACGTTTCTTTGTAACTTTATTAAATGTCTAGTGATCTCCGGCCTTGATAATCCTTCATATGAAAAGTAGAAAATCCCCTTGACTTTACCTTTTAATGATGGATCATACTTTTCTAGATATTTCCTATATTTCATTAACCTGAGAACTGCCTGATGTAATTGTGGATGTGCCCTCGCCTTTATTTCAATTAATTCCCATAATGTTCCCTCATGAATTGCCTGCTTAATGTTATTAATTTCCTTAATGATAACTGACAAATTGTGTTCAGCTAATATCTGCATTCTACTTTTCTTATCAAGTTCCTTTAATTCTTTTGCCTCATATTTTCTGCATACTTCACAGTTACATGGAAGTACTTCTAATCTATCAAGCTTTATAGTTCCTGTTGGAGTGATGTACCTGTCATCACGTGCATAGATGGCGTAGGATGCCGAATCAAATGTATCGCATCCAAGTGCTACTAATAATGGAAGAATAAGCGGATGACCTGCTCCAAATAAATGTACTGGTCTATTTATTGGTAATTCTCTTTTTGCATTAACGACTAAATCTACAAGATCATCAAAACGGTAGTTCTCCATTAATTGAGTTGGCCCTCCGATTGCATGCATTTGAAAATTCATTGATCCAATTTTCCTTGCACAATACCTAACTAAATCAGTATAGATTCCTCCCTGAACTGGGCCAACCCAAATAATATCACTTCTAGTAATTTTTTCAATGCTTATTTTTGCATTTTTAATTGTCCTCCATACAGTTTCCCTTGCTTCTTTATATGATGCAGTTCCAGATGTAGGTATATCTAAAATAACTGCAATATCAGAATTAAGTTTTTCTTGAATCTCTATTATTTCAATGGGATCTATCGATACTTTTTTATATACCAGAATTTGATATGCTCCTGAATCGGTCATTATTATATCATTAAAGTTTAGAATTTCATGTATATCTCTAATTGGCATTGATCGCTGAATTAGATACTTGCTTAAAATATATGCGTTTGTTATTATATTTTTTATTTTAAATTTATTTTTTAATATATTTACTGGTATTATGTTGTTTCTCGGATTAATTACTGGAAAAAATGCTGGGGTTTCAATAACTCCCATTTTAGTTACCAGTTTTCCAGTTCTTCCAGCAAGATCCTTCTCTTTCACTTCAAATATCATGAGTTTCTCACTTTCTTTCCCTCTTTTTCTCAGCTACAAACTGTTCATATACTCTTTTTACTCTTTCAGCTACTGGTCCACTTCCTTCTACAACCCCTTCTTCCGTAACTCTTATTCTATCCATTACGACGATTACTCCTGCCTCTTCATAAAGCTTAACCATATTTGGAAACATTTTCTCCAATCGTTCAGCCAGTCCTTTTAAATCAAAAGGCTCCTCCTGTCTTATTATTTCTGAAATTACATCTCCCCGGATAAATACTCTTGCATAGACTGTTCCTTGATTATCCTTAGCCTCAGATAAGCATAGACTTAATGTATTTGGGTCATATCCTATCAGCTTTCCTAAATAAGTTTTTCCATGAATAGTTTTTACACTAACGGTTTTATCAAGTAGAGCAGCTAATTCTCTAAGAAATCTCACACTTCCAGTTGCAGTTAAGCTACTTGCCATAAATTTTCCTCCAACCCAATTGACGCAGAAGAATTTATTTGTTTTTTCATTCAATAAGCTTTCGGCGATCACTAATGAATGCAATTGTTAAGCTCAGACTGGATCGCATTGAGCAATCTGAAATTAGAGGTATTCTAGCTTTTCATTTTTCAGAAATAAATGGAGATCTAAGCATAGATGGAGAACTTCCTGAAAGCTTAATTGTCAATAAGCTTAAATTAAATAGCAATGTAATTATCATTATATCTAATGATGAGCTCTCTGTTGGAGATTTAAAGAAGTATGGTTCTCCTGTAATTATTTGTGAAGGAATTCTTTACAAGAAAGCTAAGGAGGATGATAAGAATAAGTATTGGATTTCGCTTCATGGGTTTCAATTCAGAATTGAGACTAAGAAAGATTTCTTAGAAAGCATGGGCAGAATATGGTTTGGAATAGCAGTTAAATAATTTTATTACTTTCACTCTTCTCTCTACTTGATAACCAAATAATAGAATGTATCTTACATATAATAAAGTGTACTTATTTATTATTTAAATGAATAATAGTATAAGAAAAAGTTAATATTTGAAAAAAGTTTAATATCAAAAAGGGATTTAAATGACCGATAAACGATTTAGATGTAAAGAGTGTGGTGGTTCCCTAACAATTTCAGAATACGGAGAATTAGTGTGCACAAATTGTGGTCTAGTTAACGATAAAATCTATCTTCCTCCGCTCTTCGAAATTGAACCTCTTTCAGATTTCTCTGCAACCTCTAAGGTATATGTAAGTCCTGATTGGAAACCTACTAGAAGTGATGGACTTGGAACAATAATTTTAAGATGTAGAAATTTCCTTAAAAAAGATAGAAGTAATATATCTAATTACATTAGGTTCATGAAATTAAGCTATATACACGAAATTTATTCTCGTGATCCATTTTATAAATCCACATTAAATGCTTTCTATGCTCTAAGGAGAGCATGCTCCAACTTAAGAGTGTCTTCACATATTTTTCAAAGAGCTTCATATATTTTTTTAAAAGCTATAAAACATGTAAGAGAAGCAGGATCGAGCTATGTAATTGCTGCAGCTTCATTACTAATAGCTGTGAGAGATTTAAATTACCCAATTACATTAAGAGAGATAGCCTCTACATTTTCCCAAATGGGACATAGAGTACTCGCTAAATCAATATCCAAAGCTGCAATCTTAATAGCTAGAAGACTAAACATTAATTGGAAATTACGTAGAGTAGAGGACTATCTACCTCGTATAGTAAATAATTTAAAATTTATTTATGAAGTGAATCACCGCATAAATGATTTAGAAATTGATAAAGACACATACTTTAATTCGTTATTAAATGTCTCTTATAAAATTGCAAAAATATTAGATGATAAAATTAGAATGGGAAAAAATCCATATCTATTGGCAATTTCAATAGTTTATATTGCTGATAAAATAATAGCTAAAGAACTTAATTGCAAACCAATTCTCTCTCAAAAAACATTAGCTATCCATTTAAAATCAACTGAATATACAATAAGGCAGCACTTTAAAATAATAAATGAAATACTTAAACGTCATGGAATATCGGTTTCACTTAATTACTACTAATATTTTTCCATATTGCCTAAAGGTGAATATCCAAATGAATATATTTTTGAATAACATGTGTTTTCTATCTCCATTAATTGTCATGAAATCAACTCATACCTTAATTATGAAAATTAACTGCCCTAAAAAATGTGTTTTTAAGTCTTTTTTTGGTGAGAAAATATGTATCTCCTCTTTTGCATTGGCATATGCTTCATGTAAAATTACTAATAAAAATATTAAGGTCAAAATAAGCGGTGGAACGATTAAATATGATAATGACTATATTGAGTCCCTTGCCAATATTATTTATAGCATAAGATTTAAAAACCCCACTTACTTTCATGAAATAATCAATAAATGTAAATACTCCAATGATATATTTGCCCAAGCCATTTTGGATATCGTATCACTTTATCCCAATATTGGAACATTATATTATGATATTCATGTCTTAGATGAATTATCTAATCTAATAAAAAAGTGTGACATATTACCTAACTATATTAAGAAATTTATTAAAAAAATCAACAAAAAATATTATAAATCAATTTCGAAGGATTTCCCATACAATGAAACATATGAGTCATCACTAATAAACGATACTTCAGTAACTAACCTAAACTTCTCATGTAAAAAACATTCCTATATCATTAATGATATATTTATGGTTACTCTAATCCATGAAAATTCATCATTTAATCCAACTTACTATGTTAATTATAAACCTGAATTACATCAACTCCTTCCAACCTTATGGTCAACAAGCACCTTTATATCGCTTAAAAAATTATCTAGTATAGGAATTGGTCATGGATTTCTCTCAAAAATAATAACTAAACGCCAAAGATTAGCTTTCAATTTTCTTAAAAAATATTTTCCAGAATTCCCAGGTGAGGTTTTAGGAAAAATTGCTTTTCTCGCGGGATTTGATTCAATTGGATTCTTGAAGATTGCTCCATTTCTCCTTGATGATAATGTTGAAGAATTCTTTATTGATCGGCCTAACTCTCCCATTTACATTGATCATTCTAAGTGGGGAAGATGCAAATCAAATATCCTGATAACTTCAAACGATATAAACAGAATATTAACCCAGCTCAAAGCTGAAAGTGGTCTTAGACTAGATATGTTATCTCCTTCACTTAAAACAGATATTATAACTAAAATTTTCCATGTAAGAGTTTCAGCAGATATTTCACCATTGACAGTTGACGGCCCTTCAATAATTTTTAGATGTTTTAAAAGAAAACCCCTAACAATAATTGATCTAATTAATAATGGTACATTAAGTATTAAAGCTGCAGCATATTTGATTTTCTGTCTATTCCACAGGAGAAATATCATGGCCATAGGTGAACCCGCCTCTGGAAAAACAACTCTAATTAACGCACTAGACATGATTACGCCTCCACATTGGAGAAAAATTTCCATAGAATCAGCTGTAGAAAGTATAAGACAAGTAAATCTTGAGCATTATCAAGTTAGATATCGAGTAGATCCATTTGAAAGTTCAAAACCTTTAAGGAGAAAATATACTGAAGTTATAAAGCTTCTCCATCGTTCTCCTAATTTCATTTTTCTAGGAGAACTTCTTACTCATGAACATGTTAAAGCCCTTTTCTATGCACTATTATCTGGATTAAAAGGATTAGAAACATGTCATGCAAGTTCTTTAAAAGCCTTAATATTAAAATGGACACTATATTATAAGATACCTTGGTTTTATCTACCTGAGCTAGATGTTGTAATTCAAATGAAAAGAATACTTCTCCCATTAGTTAATAAGAGATTGGTTTGGAGGATAAGTGAGATAGAGCTTATTGAATCCAATGATTATGATCATGTTAAAATGCATAATTTTCCTCAAGCGTTTAGAATTCTCGACATTTTCAAGTATGATTCAATAAATGGATTATCCCCTACAGTTAACTTATACGAGACTCCGGTATTGAAAAAAATAAGAGATGAAGAATATCTAACCAAAGAAAATTTTTATAGTGAACTAAATTTCTATGAAAAAATAATTAATTTACTAATTAAAAATAAAATATCTGATAATAAAACTATTATAAAGGTTTTTGCTAAAGCATTTTTATTGTCAAAAAATAGAAATTTCAATTTAAAGGAGGTTTTAAGTATTGTCCATTCTCTTAAAAGTGTATAATTATATGGATTTTCCTCTTCCAATGAAAATCGTCAATAAATTGGCTTCAGATGAGCTTAAAGAATCCATTAAATATTTATCGATAAGAAGCGGTATAGAATATTTATCAACCAGAGCTATAATTTCGTCCTCGATAGCATTGTCATCAATAATTTCATTTTTATGCTTTTTAGTATTGACATTCATATTCCTAATTAATGTTTTCTTATCCTTTTTATTATCAATTCTATTTTTCATAATAATCTACAATTTTATTTTAACATTTCCAATTAGAATATATCAACATGATAAAATTATCCTTTCAAGGTATGCCTACCTAATACTGCGAGAATTGTCAATGGTTATATCAATAACTGGCTCATTACTTGATGCCCTAATTTTCATTAAGTTTGGTAATTATCCAATAATCTCTAAGGATATGAAATCAATAATTTTATCTTGCTTTAATGGCTTTCCTCCAGGTCATGCCCTTAATATGTATGCTTCCTTTTTACCTTCAATCACCTTAAGAAATGGTTTAAAATTAATTTCAAATCCTAATATACTTTCGTCTGAAACTCTATCCTCAATATGCTATCTTACTACTTCAGAGATAAAAGGTATTCTTAAAGATCACCAATCTAAAATTGAATTATACTGTTTAATGCTTATAGTATTAGGATTACTCTTCCCATTTTCATATCTCATGCTAATTCCATTCCTAAAGACACATGTTATAGATCTTTCAATAATACCTTTCATAATGATTATTCTTCACATTATCTTACTATCCCTGCTCACAAAAAAATTAATGGAGAAAATTAGAGGGGTGTTAAATTGAAATCATTTCTTCCCTCAATATCTCATCTCATATTCAATATCTATTTTCAAATAATAATTATTATTACTATAATTTTCATATTATCAATATATTTATTAAATAAACTATTACGTAATAGAAAAACCATCAACCTTAAAAAATACTTTAATGAATCAATTGAACTAGAAAACTTCTTAACTTTATTCGCTTCCAACTTAAGATTTGGATTAAGCCCAGAACTTTCTCTTCTCAAATCATGTAACAGTTATTCTGGAACATTGAAAAATAAAATAAAGCAACTAAAAAATTATATATCCTCAGGTCTTAACGTTTTTCAAGTACTTTCTATTTTAAGTAAAGAACTTTACTTCGATGAGAATAAGAGAGTGATTTATCTATTTATGAAGATGCTTAATAAAGCCCCCCGTAAGCTAGGTCATGTTGCATATGATGTAATTAATAATATTAAGGAGCTGAGAGAATTAAGATTTGAAATTGATACTATGTTTTCAAGAATGAAATTGAGAGTTATTCTTTTATCAATTATTTCTTCAATAGTCTACGCATTTATGGTTAAGATATCATATTTCTTTTTATTTCAAACAACAATATTTTCTAAAATAAAAATTAATCTCGAAAATTTTCATGTCTCACTATTCATAGCAACCGCCCTCTTAACTTTCATAAATAGCTATTATATCTCATTAGCAATAGGTATAAGTAGGCCAGTAATAATTTCCATAATTTCTGAATTACTTTACCTACTAGCATATTTAGTTATCCCGCGAATACCAAGTATTTAAATATTTTTTATATAAAAAGATAAGGGGCTTTGAGAAGGATTCTGAGGAGAATATTCCTGCTATTAAAGGATAAAAAGGCTTCACCATTACTCGAAGAAGGAATGCTAATAGGACTTGCAATAATGACTCTTACCGTAGTTTTTTCAATAATTGTTGGCATTCTCGGAGGAGTGCAAGATATTGTTAAAAACTTAGGTTTTGCCACCGAAGACTTTATGAATGCATTAAATGAGCTATGGACTAAAATTATGGCTTTCCTAGGTCTTAGAGGTTAAGTATGTTAGATATTTCTCAATAATCCCCTCTTTTTCTAATTCTCTAAGCCAGTTAATTCTACCAGGTTTGAAGTCATGATTTTTTATTGCTTGCATTATTTCCTCAATTATTTCTTCAACATTCTTTCCCGTAGCATTTACTTCTCTTACTAGTTCCTCACTATAAGTATTGATAGCTTCAATTAAGCATTCATCAAGAATTTCAGCTAATACATTTTCAGCTATTTTTTTCTCAGGCCATCCTCTTTTAATAAGTCTCTTCTCAAGTTCAAGAGGATGTAATCTAATGACGATTACTTTTTTTACATACTCTTTAGGTACAATATCTGCAAAATGTCCTTCAACAATTACATAGCCCTTATATTTGCTAATTATATCCAAAATCTTTTGTATCAACTTATCTACATCTGCTATTAGAGTGAAACTTCTTTTTTCGTCGACTCCAATGTATAACTTTTCTTCTCTCACAAGTTTAGACAAGTTTACGTGATATGCATTTAATTTTTTACATAGATGCCTTGAGATTGTAGTTTTACCTGTCCCAGGAGTGCCATGGATAACAATTACTTTTCTCATTTTATGCACATTATACCTTTTTATTTAGTTAGATATAACCTTATATGAGAGTAAATGAGTGAAATTAGAAGAATACTTAATCGAATAATATGGCACCCTAAGGAAGATCCCAGGAAATACGAAATAGTATTCATTCATAGAGGTGCGCCGAACAACCTAAAAATTATTCCGATGTGGTGCGTAACGAAAATTAATCCCGGAAGTTTCGAATATACCCTTGGAAATGAGAGTGCAAGAATACCCTTCCACCGAATAGTTGAAATTAGAGAAAGAATTTCTAAGCGTATAGTTTGGAGGTCAAGAAGATATGGTTCAACAACCATTTGCAATGATTCCTAAAATACCTACTGCCAATGATCTAATTGAAATAGCATATAGAAGAAGTATAAAAGTCTCTCCTCCTATACCATTTCGGGCTTCACGTATAATAAGGGTTAAAAGATTATCTGAAGCAAGAATAAGAGCTCTAAGTGATATATTATGTAGCAAGTTAAATTCAATATATAAGCTATTTCCCTCCTCAAAACTTCTACACCCCTTTTATAAAGCGTTACTTGAAATATTAATCCCACTAAATCAATATGATAATTTAAGAAGGAAGCTTAGATCATCTGTGAAAATAATTAGAAGAATTTCAAATGAATATATACAAAAAATAAGACGAGCTTCAACTGTTGAAGAAGTTCAGAAGTTAAGAAAAGAAGCCTATGGAAGGATACTATCGGTTATAAAGAGAATAAAAAAACATTTATATTTGTTAGAAGAAGTAAGAGCGACTCTACATAAAGTTCCTTCGATAGATCCACAAGAATTAATAATAGTTGTTGCAGGCTATCCAAATGTTGGTAAATCGACATTTGTTAGCAAGATTTCAACAGCAAAACCCAAAATTGCTGAATATCCATTCACGACAACGGAAATAATAGTTGGACACATAGTTTTAAATAATTTGAGAATACAAATCATAGATACACCAGGGCTTCTTGATAGACCGTTGTCAGAGAGAAATAATATTGAAAGAATGGCTATTGCAGCAATTCAATATCTAGCTGATTCAATAATATTCATCCTAGACCCCTCAGAAACAAGTGGTTATCCACTTAAGGAGCAATTATCATTATTAGAAGAGATAAAAAACACTTTTCCACAAACTCCCATATTGCCAGTATTAAACAAGATAGACGTGGCTTCATTAAATCAAATATTGCTTTGTGAGAAAGCATTAAACATGAATCTTCTAAAAATGGTTGCAAAAGATGGAAAGGGGGTTCATGAAGTATTATCTTATGCCGTAAAGTTAGCTCTTAAATCTAAAAGCCCTTAGTTATTTTGGAAGACTAATAATTAGATAAATCCGTATTAATTAATCCTATCCCTTTTACTCTAATTTTAGCTCTATTAATCTTGTCTCTTTCAATTTTAAATTTAACGCCAAGTATTTGTTCTACTATCATTATGTTTGTTTCAGCATGGAGTGTCAAATTAGTAATGTATATTTCAGAAGTTCCTTCCGCAATGGCCATATATGGGGGTAACATATCTGCTAAATGACTGTCAATTGGAGCTTCTCTCCTTAGTTCCCACATAAGTTTTTCAGCAGCTTCTCTTCCAACTTCTTCAGCTCTTTTCCCACGCTCTCCCAATGCATCTGCTCCAAGAATAGTATTCATTTTGCTTTTGGCCCATAATACTATTCCGCTTCCAGGGCCCAGATGATAATCTCTCATTGGTTCATACCATTCTAAAGCTATATCCACATTAGCAAACCCATGTTTTTCCAAATAATTTTTTGCAGCAGATGCTTGTCTCTCAGCTACATGTTTTGGCAACTTTACACAATGTGAAATACCTTTAATATTGGTTATTTCTCCTCTTTTAATAATCACTATTGAATTTATTTTTCTAACTGGATTAGCAATTACCTTAACTTTTCCTCCTCCCCTCGGATAATGCCCTCTTCTTAAAACTTGAATTTCAACATTATATCCCATTTTCCTTAAATATGGTAAGAAAACATTTTTCATATAATCAATTGGTGGGCTCCACTTTACATCAGTCCCACCAGTTATTTCTAATGTTGTTCTTGAAGGTGCAAAGGCTAGAGCAGGTAAAATAGCTTGTAAAACAAGTGAAATACTTCCTGCTGTGCCCACGTCAACCCTAATGTCTCCTGAAAGCCTTTTTCTTGGCTTAAAAAGTATTTCGGTTGAACCTATACTTAATCCTTCAACATTCGCTTTAGTTAGCATAGCTAAAATCTTTAACCCCACTAAATGTTGGGGTCTTAATCCTGGGTTCGATCTTTTCACTCTAATATTATAAACTTTCACGGGCTTTAAACTTAAAGCGGAAAGTGCAATAGCAGTTCTAAGAACTTGTCCCCCTCCTTCACCTATAGAACCATCGATTTCAATTATTTCCATCATTCTCATTATTCTCATACCAACTTATTAATGTAAAGATAAGATAAATAGGGATAACGTTATCACTTACATCAGGGGTTATCAACTTGACTAAATGGCGTAGAGGTGCATATATTGGCAAATTTCAACCATTCCATAATGGTCATCTAAAATGTGTAGAATACATCTTGACTAAAGTTGATGAATTAATAATAATTTTGGGGAGTGCTCAATATAGCCATAGTTTAAATAATCCATTTACCGCAGGAGAACGTATTGAAATGATAAGATTAGCCTTAAAAGAAGCAAATATACCTCATGATCGTTACATCATTGTACCTGTACCAGATACTAATGGAGTTCACTCTGAATGGGTTGCAAGAGTTCTAAGTTATTCTCCCAAATTCGATGTTGTCTTCTCAAATGAGCCTCTAACTAGACGACTTTTCATCGAAGCTGGATTTAATGTTCAAAATATTCCTTTCTTTAATAGAACAATTCTATCTGCAACTGAAGTTAGAAGAAGAATGATTGATGATGAAAATTGGGAAGAATTAGTTCCTCCAGCTGTAGCTTCATATATAAAGTCAATAAAGGGGGTTGAACGCTTAAAATCATTAACTATAAAAGATAAACTATAAACTATGATAAATTAAAATTGCTTAATTTCTACAGTAATTTGGTCACCGATTTTCGCCCCTAATCTTTTAGAAGCACTTCCCTTATTAATTGCTATTTCAAGTAGATTAAAGCTATCAATCACTGCTAGTAATTCATTTTCCTTTCCTAATCCATAAGATCTACGTAATATTATATTTGATTCCTTTCCTTTAAATTTAATCAATAGCTGATCTCCGTATTTTATATTTAGCTTTTTCAGAAGTTCATAAGGAATATTAGTAACAACATTACCAAAACCATCAATATAAATAATCTCGCCAATAATTCTCTTTTCATAGATTGCTGGTTCTGGAAAAGGCATCCTAATATAGTCTTCAATTTTCTCTCCCATTTCTCCAGCATCAACACCAATAGCTAAATATGCAGCTGCTGGTGCAAAGATATCTCTTCCATGAAATGTTGAAGATCTACCCTTTAACATGTACTTCGGATTCCTTATTTCAATAACCCTAAGTATACCTTCACTATGGGCTGCCAGCATTAAAATGCCATTATCAGGTCCAACAAAAGTACTTCTATTAGTCTCAACAATAATTGGTCTTCTCTTCGTTCCAACACCAGGATCAACTACACATAAGTAAATAGTATTCCTAGGAAAATATCTTACTACTGAAGCTAAAATAAAGGCCCCCTGTTTTACATTAAACTTCTCAACTTCATGCGTTATATCGATTATTTTGACATGTGGAGCTATACTCAATATCACTCCTTTCATTATTGCTACATAAGGATCTCTTAAACCAAAATCAGTTAAAATCGCTATTATGTCTCTTTTTACCATTATAACACCAAAGTAAATTAATGAATATCCCTACATAAACATGCCGTAAAGTTTTCACAATATTTTACTCCCAAATAATTTTCACTGAGCGTTAAGTGGACGCGCTAAAAGATTTTCACTATAATTAATTTGTGGAAATAGTGTGTCAGAGCTTTTAACTTTCATCACCATTAAGCGCTCAGCCAGCTCATCATCCACGCAAAATAAATATTTCACTTTTATAAATTAAATTTTCGAGCCATGAAATTCCTGGTAATAGGAGATTTTCACATACCAACTAGAGCTAAGAAGATACCCTCTCAATTCCTATCTCTAATTAATGAGGAGCAAATTAATGTAATATTATGTACTGGAGACTTTGTAGAAGAAAGAGTATTGAATGAATTAGAAAGTATTGCTCAAACAGTATGGGTAATTGGTAACATGGATTTCTTCGCTTCATCTCCAACTAAGCGCAAATTAAGGATAGGTAATTATTCTATTGGGCTTATTCATGGTCACCAAATATATCCGAGAGGTGATAAATACAAATTATTTAAGATAGCATCACAAATGGATGTTAATATATTAATTTCTGGCCATACACATGTACCCTCTATAACCATATTTAAAAATGTTCTATTATTAAATCCTGGAAGCGCCACTGGATGCTGGAGTGGAAGTGGTGGGTCATTAATTCCAAGTTTAATGATATTAAAAATAGAGAATAGCGATCTATTAATATCACTCTATGAACTGAAAAATAATAAACTTCATAAACTTTCTAGAAGCTTCAAATTACTTAACAATACAATTAACGAACTTAACTAGCCTCCTCTCTTAATATTTCATTCCAAAGTTCAAGTATTGAGAGAGCAGTTTTTTCATCTATTTTTTGAATAGCAAATCCAGCATGAACCATTACGTAATCTCCAGGTTTTAATTCTTCTTCAATAAGCGAAATTATAATATCTCTTTTAACTCCTCCAAAATCAACTTTTGCTACATCCCCATTAATCGAAATAATTTTCGCTGGAACTGCTAAGCACATTTTTATCATAATTAGGAACCAAAAAGATTAATTTAACTCTTACGTTAATTTTTGACACGCAAGGTGATATCATGCCATTCGCCAAGGGTGATTTCATTCTAATAGACTTCGTGGCAAAAATTAAGGAGACGGGTGAAATATTTGATCTTACAATTGAGGAGATAGCAAAAAAGGAGAATATTTATCGAGAAGATGAAATTTATGAACCAATGCTAGTTGTCTTTGGTGAGGGATGGATACTTGAGGGTCTTGAAGAAGAATTAATCAAAATGAATCCCGGAGAACAAAAAATCATTGAATTACCACCTGAAAAAGCTTTTGGATCTAGAGATCCATCAAAAATCAAAGTAATACCTGCTAGAGAACTTACTAGAAAAGGAATTACCCCCCGCCCAGGAATTCGAGTTGAACTAAATGGTAAGCCTGCACTCATTAGAAGTGTTGGTGGTGGAAGAGTAGTTGTGGACTTTAATCATCCATTAGCTGGGAAAACTCTAATTTATGACGTGAAGATAGTAAAGAAACTTGAAACCGATAAAGAGAAAATTCGAGCTCTAATTCATAGACGAATCCCTAGGATTCCAGCAGAAAAATTTAATATAAGAATTAGGGGCGACATAGTCACTATAGAAATACCCGAAGAAGCGTATTTCATAGAGGGGCTTCAATATGCAAAAAGAGGAATTGCCAGAGATATAGAAAAATTCTTCCCCTCAATGAAGTCCGTGAAATTTATTGAGAAATACGAATTTAAACGTGAAGAAGCTTAAGTGATTAATGGATAAAGTTGCGCTTTTACTAATCTTAATCCCCTTGGACAGTCAATATCTCCTAATAATTTTTCAATCTTAACTTTATCTCCTTTAATCAATCCTTCTGGTTGACATAACCTTCTATAGATGCAGTTCTCTTCACAATCTATGGGATTATATTTAACAATAATTCCCTCTATTGCATATTTTCTCTCTATTACCGCATCAATCGACGAATAAGTAACTTCAACAACTACTACTTCTCCATGTACTGGACATTGATGTCTCCTTCTTCTCACCCTAACCACTTCATAAATTCGCTTTTTACTAAGTTTTTCTATGCAAACTTTTCTTAGCGGACATTTTGAGCATTCTTCAGCTTCTCCTTCATGAATAAATTTAAAACCAACTTTAGCAAGATTTTTAGCTACGAGAGTGATGATCTTAGTCGATGATACCTGTAATTTTTGCAAGTCTCTCTGCAGCCTCCCATGATAAACCATTTTCCCCTAATATTGTATATCTATTAGGTCTAATTTTATGCGCGATAGTTAATGCCTTGATAATTTCATAATCACTAATACCTAATTCCTTAGCAGTTACTGGGGCTCCAATTATTTTTAAAGTTCTTCTAACTTTTTTCCATTTCCCTCCATGTAAGTACATCATCATTATGGTGCCAACACCACATTGCTCTCCATGTAATGCTGGCTTTTTAGCTATTAAATCAAGAGCATGACTAAATAAGTGTTCAGATCCACTACATGGTCTACTACTTCCAGCAATACACATAGCTATACCGCAACTAATTAATGCTTCCATTATTGTTCTAATGCTTTCAGGAATTTGCTTCGAAATATATTCTGCATGTCTTATTATGAGATTTGCAGACATTAATGCAAGAGAAGCAGCATATTCTCCATAATACTCCCCCTTTAACTTATGTGCTAATCTCCAATCACGTACAGCTGTAAGTTTAGCAATTATATCCCCACAACCACTAGCAATTAATCGATATGGAGCTTTCATTATTACATCAATATCCGCTATTATGGCTATTGGTGGATGAGCTGGAATTGATGCAGGTCCATTTAATCCCTTAAGTGAAGCTTTAGGTGAAGCAATACCATCATGACTTGCAGCTGTGGGAACACTAATAAACGGTATCTTTTCTCTAAAAGATGAAAGCTTAGCTATATCAATTGCCTTTCCTCCACCAACACCTATCACAGCTTTAGCCTTTACCTCCCTTATTATTTTCTCAGCTTCTTCAGCTTCTCTTATTGATGGTTCTTTGGCAATATAAACTGCAGTTGAGATTTCATTATCTTCAATTCCCTCCTTAACACTTTTACCTGCAAAACTCCATACAGTCGGTCCAGATATTATAACAACTGAATCCTTAATCCCCAGCTTCCTACATACATCTCCTACAAGCCTTAATGTTCCATGACCAACAATTATATGCTGAGGTAATATTATTTCATGAATACGCAATATACCACAACCTTAATCTAATCTAAACTACTAAATATTATTGAAAACTAACTTTTAAAGTAACACTTAAATAGTTGACTATCTTCACTTTATGCGAAGTTTCTCTACAACCAACTTTTATGGAGGAGTGCCAGAATGTTTAATTTAAGTTCTCCAGATAAGCGGAATGAATTATTACAAAAAATACATGTAACTGGAACTACAACTATCGGTGTCGTTTGTAAAGACGGAGTAATATTAGGTGCTGATAGAAGAGTAACCTCAGGTCATATAATAGTTCATAAAAGAACAAGAAAAATTTATAGACTCGATGAACATTTAGCAGCTACAATTGCAGGAGTAGTTGCTGACGCACAACAAATTATGGATATAGTTAGTATAAATGCAAGATTATATAGGTACTATACTGGATCACCGATGAAAGTAAAATCAGCTGCAACATTATTATCAAACATTTTAGTAAGTGCAAGATTACTACCATATATCGTCCAGGTTCTAGTTGGAGGAATAGATATCACTGGACCAAAGTTATACGCTATAGATCCATTTGGATCATTAACTGAAGAAAAATATGTAGCAACAGGGTCAGGTTCACCTACAGCCATAGGTCTCCTAGAAGATCTCTTTAGACCTGAAATGAGCATTAAAGAAGCCCTACCAATAGTTGCTAGAGCTATTCAAGCAGCCATTAAACGAGATCCAGCAAGTGGAGGCGGCTTCGATATAGTGATTATTTCACATGATAAATATGAAGAAATTCCATGTGAGAAATTCTCCTTCAATTAGCCATTTATTAACTTTAAATAAATATTGAGGGAATATGAATGCCATTGGAAAATTCATTAATAATGATGAGAGAAGTAATATTAAAGACTGTACCACTAGAAGCTAGAGTAACTAGAATTGAATTTGAAGGACCTGAAATAGCAATTTACTCAGCCAACCCTAAAATATTAATTGAAGATGAGTCGATAGTAAGAAAAATAGCTAAGGTAATTAAAAAGAGGATAATCATTAGAAGCGACCCATCAATAAGACTTCCCAAGGAAAAAGCTATTGAAATTATTAAGGAGAATATACCTAATGAAATCTCTTTAAATGAAATATTTTTTGATGACTCCTTTGGAGAAGCAATAATTGAAGTAGATAAACCAGGCTTAATGATTAGTAAATACGGTGAAAATCTAAAAAGTATAATGATTAAAACTGGCTGGAAACCAAGAGCTACACGTAAATCACCGATGAAATCAACAACATTAGATTGGGTTAAACGATTAACATTAGCAGAAAGTGAAACGAGGAAAAAGATTCTTAGAAATGTAGGTACCAGAATCCATAGACCACTAGTATTTTCATCAGGAAATATAAGAATAACTTGTCTAGGAGGCTTTAGAGAAGTTGGAAGATCAGCAATTCTACTAGAAACTCCGGATAGCATGATCTTACTCGATTGTGGGGTTAAAACTGGTGTTTCATATTCAATAAATGAGTTTCCAAGATTAGATGTACCTGAATTTGATATAGAACGCCTAGATGCAGTAATAATTTCACATGCTCATTTAGATCACTGCGGTTTTCTACCCTTCCTTTTCAAATATGGATATGACGGACCAGTTTATTGTACGAGGCCAACGAGAGATTTAATGATGCTTCTCCAAATAGATTACCTCGAAGTTGCAGCTAGAGAAGGAAGCCTAACCCCATATACTATGCGTGAAGTTAGAGAGGCATTACTCCATATAATTCCATTAGATTATGGAGAAGTTACTGATATTGCTCCAGATGTAAGATTAACATTTCATAATGCTGGCCATATCTTAGGTTCAGCAATAGTTCATCTACATATCGGTGAAGGTGAACATAATTTAGTTTATACAAGTGATTTCAAATTTGGAAGAACAAGATTACTTGAACCTGCCACATATATTTTTCCAAGAGTGGAGACATTAATAATTGAAAGTACCTATGGAGCTCCATCAGATATACTTCCACAAAGAATAGAAGCTGAGCATCAACTCATAGAAATAGTTAATCAAACAATTAGCAGAGGCGGAAAAGTACTAATTCCCGTATTATCAGTTGGACGTGCACAAGAAATAATGATAGTTCTAAATGAAGCCTTTAAAGCAAAATATTTACCGCAAGTTCCAGTTTATGTTGAAGGAATGGTTCAAGAAGCAACAGCAATTCACATGGCTTATCCAGAAAACCTATCAAGAGCATTAAAAGAAAAGATATTTCATGAAAATGAAAATCCCTTCATTGGAGAAACATTTCAATTACTGCCTCCCAAAGTTAATAGGGAAGAAATTGTTGAAGGAGATCCCTGCATAATTCTAGCTACATCGGGAATGTTAACTGGTGGGCCTGCCCTAGAATATTTCAAATTAATGGCAACCGATGAAAGAAATTCAATAATATTCGTTTCATATCAGATTGCAGGTACATTAGGTAGAAGAGTATTAAGTGGAGTTAAAGAAATTCCAATAGTAACAAGAGCTGGTAAAAGTGAAGTGATTCAGGTTAACATGAAAGTGCATTCAATTCAAGGATTCTCAGGTCATAGCGATAGAAGACAGCTCCTAGGATTTATGAAAAGAATTACACCCAGACCAGAAAAAGTAATTATTTGTCATGGAGAAGAGGCTAAAGCTCTAAATCTAGCTGAAACGTTTAGACAGCTATTTAAAGTTAATGCTTATGCACCAAGGAATTTAGAAACAATTAGATTAAAGTAATAAGTTAACCATAAATTTCATGAATAAATCTCCATAACTTATCGCCTACATAGTGTAAATTCTCAATAACCTTCCCTCTAGTACCGACTTCACTTGACGATAATAATGCTACGCCGATAGCTATGATTCTCCCATAAGTTTCTTCAGCAATTAAAACAATATCTCCCTTCCTAAATTCACCTTCAATTCTTACTATTCCAGGAGCCATTACATCAGCGCCATTAGCAATATGAGGTACTGCCCCTCTATCAACAACTACTTTAGAAAAATGTTTACCATACTCATTTGCAACTTCAATTGTAGGGATGAAGTAGTTTTCTAATCTAATTATCAATGGTTTACCATTAAAACTATAAATTACATGTCCCTTATTGGTTATTAGCATTTCAACATTAGCTGATCGATTTCTAGGTATTTCAATTTCACTTAATAATTGAGGGACTTTCTCCGATATTTCTCTAATCAACATTTTTACTTCCTTCCTCCTAAGCATGTATCTATGCTTTACTTTCATGATATCGCATCCATAGAATAATATTTCAACTTAATGCTTTAGAACCGTTACTTTTAAATTATAGCTTGCATTTTACCATGACAGCAGAGCTGGTGATGATTAATGGCAGAGGCTACAACTACAGAAGTTTTATCTAAATCTCTTGGAGGACTAGTCTTAGTTAAACTTAAAGGTGGCAGATCAATTAGAGGTATACTCAAAAGTTTTGATCAACACTTAAACTTGGTTTTAGAAGAAGCTGAAGAAATAATTGAGGGTGAAGAACCCAAGAAATTAGGAACACTTATTATTAGAGGAGACAATGTCATATTGATATCACCAACTGAAGTATAATGGAGGTATAATTCTATGACTAAAGGTACACCATCATTTGGAAAAAGAGGAAGAGGAAAAACACATATTAGATGTAGACGCTGTGGAAGACATGCCTATCATATTAGGAAGAAATATTGCGCCGCATGTGGATTCGGGAGATCAAAAAGAATAAGACGATATTCATGGGCTAATAAAAAGGTAAATAGAGTGAGAATCAAATAAATTTCTAAAATTTAATTCATCAAATTATCGTCGTAATCATAATAATCATATAATTATAAAGT
>CAZCCB010000010.1:0-5899 GCA_964497155.1 uncultured Nitrososphaerota archaeon
GTGGGTTAAGTTTTAGTATTTTAAGTTAATCGGTATGTTCTTTTGTATGGTTTTGTTTTGAGTAGTGTTTTAGTGTTGGTTTTGTGTGTTTGGGGGTAGGTTTTTTGGTTTGTTTTGTTTTATTTTTGTGGGTTTGTTGTGGTGTTGGGGGTGTTTTGTGTTGGGTTTGGAGGGGTTGGTTGAGGGGGTTTTTGGTGAGTGTTTGGTTTTGAATCATAGGAGGTTGTTGGTTGTTTGTGGTGATGATTTTTTGGGTGTTGTTAGGTTTGCTGGTGGGTTTGTTAGGTTGGTTTGTGGGTTTTTGTTGGGTTTTCGTGGTCGGGTTGGTGTTCTTTATGTTTGTAATAGGGTTTATGGTGATGCTTTGGAGCGTTTGGAGGTTTTTAGGGGTTTTGTTGAGGGTTTGGGTGATGTTGATTTTATGGTTATTGATTTTAAGGATAGTGATAGTGTTTTGGGTTTGACTTTTGATGTTGTTGTTTTGGATTTGTTTAATGATTTGAATCCTAATGATATTGGTAGGCTTGTTGGTATTGTTAGGGGTGGTGGTTTGATTTGTTTTTTGACTCCTAGTTTTGATGGTTGGTGTAGGCGTGTTACTAGGTTTAGGCGTGAATTGGCTACTATTCAGTATCCTGTTGGTAGGGTTAGGGATGTTTTTGTTAGGAGGTTTATTTGGAAGCTTTTGAGTTATGATGGTATTGGTATTTATGATGTTGATGGGGGGAGGTGGATTAAGGAGTTTAGGTTGATTGGTGTTAGGCGTGATGGTATTAGTAGTATTATTGGTAGGGGTAGGGTTAGGGGTGAGCTTAAGATTCCTCGTAAGAGTAGGTTTTCTGTTAAAGTTTTTAGATTGGCTTTAACTCAGGATCAGGTTGAGGTTTTACGGCTTTTTGAATCTTTGATTGATAGGCCTAGGGGTAGGTTGGCTCTTGTTATTACTGCTGATAGGGGTAGGGGTAAGAGTTGTAGTGTTGGTATTGGTTTGGTTGCTTTGGGTAGGGCTATTAGTTTGAGGAAGAGTCCTGTGAAGATTCTTGTTACTGCTCCTAGTGTTATGAGTGTTCAGCCTCTTATGGAATTGGCTTTGAAGACTTTTAGGACTTTGGGTTATAGGAATATTAGTGTTCTTCGTAGGGGTGATCGTATTGTTAGGATTGAATCTAGGAATATTATTATTGAGTTTAGGGAGCCTTTAGATGCTGTTACTAGGCGTGCTGATGTAATTGCTGTTGATGAGGCTGCTGGTATTCAGGTTCCAATGCTTCATGCTATTTGGAAGCGTTTTAGACGATTGATATTTTCATCTACTATTCATGGTTATGAGGGTGCTGGCCGCGGTTTTTCTATTAGATTTCTTAAGGCTTTGAAGGATGATCCTGAAACTAGGGTTATTGAGTATGAAATGACTGAGCCTATTAGATATGCTAAGGATGATCCTATTGAGCGATGGCTTTTTGATACTTTAATGCTTGATGCTGAGCCTGCTGAAATAACTGATGAGGATTTAAAGTATATTGAGAAATTAGATTTGAGGTATGTTAAATTGAATTTGGAGGAATTATTTTTGAGGAATGATGATTTGTTGAGGCAATTTATTGGTATATATGTTTTGGCTCATTATAGGAATCAGCCTAAGGATTTGGCTATGATTGCTGATGCTCCTCATCATGAAATTAGAGCTTTAATGACACCTAATGGTAAAATTGTTTGTAGTATTGAATTAGCTGAGGAGGGCCCTATACCTGAAAGTATTGGTAAGGAATTGCTTTTGGGTGCTAAGATTCAGGGTAATATTATTCCTGATCGCTTTATTAAGCATTTTAGAACACTTGATTTTGGCAGATTTATTGGTTGGAGGATTGTTAGAATTGCTACTCATATTAATTTGATGGGTAGGGGTATTGGTTCATTAATGTTAAGGGAGGTTTGTAGGGAGGCTTTGGAACGAGGTTATGATTGG
Organism: uncultured Nitrososphaerota archaeon; assembly: GCA_964497155.1. Lineage (GTDB taxonomy): Archaea > Thermoproteota > Methanomethylicia > Culexarchaeales > Culexmicrobiaceae > CAYWZQ01. The sequence goes on from CAZCCB010000010.1 coordinate 1,967, forward strand.
GTTGGAGCTGGATTTGGTGTTTCTGAGAGATTATTGCGTTTTTGGATTAGGAATGGATTTATTCCAATTCATATTAGTCCTGATAGGAATCCAATTAGTGGTGAATATACTGTTCTCGTAATTAAGCCTTTAAATAAGGAGGTTGAGAGGCTTGTTTTGATGGCTAATAGGGAGTTTAGGAGGAGGCTTATTGGTTCGCTTCATGATACTTATAGGGATTTGGAACCTGAAGTGGCATATATGCTTTTGAAGGATTGGGGTTTACCTGTTGAGGAGGAAATTACGCCTAGACTTTCTAAAGTTCAAATTGAGCGTTTGCGTATTTATTCTTGGGGTCCAATGACTTTGGAGGGTGTGGTTGATGGTGTAAGTGAATTGGCTAAATGCTATTTCTATGATATTGATGGTAGACGCCCTAAACTTGATAAGATGCAGAAATTACTTTTGATAACTAAAATTTTGCAGGCTAGGAGTTGGCGTGAAGTATGTGATTTACTTAATACTTTGCCTCCATTAATTATGGGTGAAATGAGGTTTATTACTAGGAAGCTTTTGGAATATTATTGTAGAGTTGAACCATTGGTTGGATATGAGGAATTTTAATTTGATGGCTCAGTTGGTTGATCCTTCTTCATCAATCAGCTAAGCCATGCCGTCTTCATCGCCAATAATTAAATTATAATTGATAAATTTAAATTGATATGGCTAACCATTACGCTTACTATACATGTTATACTTCCTTAATAGTAGTGATTATGAAGTTACTGATACTGAGCTTAATGCCATTGCTAATCCTGCAATTGCAGGATATAATATTCCTGCTGTAGCTAAGTATTGATATGATATTGTATGTGAATGCTCATATGGGATTCTGTTAATTTGCCTTAATATTTTCTTGCCTAATTGGATTGCTGCAATTATATCTCTTAAATCATTTTAATTAAATTGTGTCTCCAGCTTCTATTGCAATATCAGTTCCACTTCAATTGTAATTCCAAATTGGAAGGGCATATATTTTGATGCATCGGCGATAGTAATTTCCAATTTGGAATTGGAATGGTATTAAGGAGAATTTGTTTAGTAGCATTTCCAGTGATTTTGCATTGGTTATTTTAGCTACAAATTACGTTGCTTTACTTGTTGTGAGATAGATTTCTGATAATTAACTTTTAATTCTCTGCCTAACTGTAGGTCTGCTTAAGCTGGGTTCTCCAGCTATTTCTGAAATTGATGTTCTTGAATTTTCAATTATAAATTTGGGTAATCAAGTTTATGTTAATAGTTGAGGGGATTGTGTTATTGATAAAATTTTGGATTTAATTTTTTAACCATTGCATATATTATGGCAATTTCCCAGGCTTTCTCTCTATTCATTAAGTTTTTAGTGAATATTCCTATTGCACCAATTTTCTTTTTAGTATCTTTTAATCCTGTTAGTTCATCTATTACTATTCCTAATTCTTTGCCTTTTAATACTTCTTCAACTACCTTATTGGGTAATTGCATATATACACTTGAACTTAACCAGTAATTACCTTTATTATCAACGATTGCACACCAGCCAGTTAGGAAGTATCTATTAAATTTCTTTACTATTCCACCTTCCATTCCTATTCCTAAATCTGCATTTATCTTTTTAATTGCTTGAATAGCTCTATTTATTGCTCCTTTAACTATTTCATCTTCACCTATAGGGGTATGTGAAACTCCGGATTCCACTTTAATTGGAATTATTTCGATATTATTACCATAAATTTTCTTCATAACATTTCTCGCTGCTTTAACTTTGACTGGATTTGTTGATCCAATTGCTATTTTCAATATGGTCACCTTATAGATTTAATTTAAATTACTGGATTATTAACTTTAAATTCATAATTTATTTAAATTTCCTCGCATTTTCATTCTTCCATTTAGATGTTTTACTCTAATGTAATATGGTTTGGCAATTATTTCTAGTACTTCAAATTCTTTAAAGAAGTATTCACTATAAGTTGTTTTGACTATTAATGCAGTATCCAATCCTTTGAATGTTCCAGCTAATGATTATGCTATTTCGCCTCTTTCTAATGCATCTGCATCAGTGGCCATTATTGCTGCTTCAATTGCTATTTTACTCCCATTCCAAATATTTCGAGAGTTTTATCTATTATTGTTTCAGGTGTTGTTGCATTCCATATGAGTGATCTACTTAGCCCTGCTAATGGTCTTGCTCCCTGAATTATTATTGCACTATTTTTTAGTAGATAATCTCTAATGTGGGAGTATTCTGGTCTATTTATGCCTATTGGAATATCTCCTTTTGGCCATATGTTTTCAGGATAATGAGTTACTACAATTAATCTTATATTTGTATTACGAAGAGCTTTCAATGCTTTAATGGCGCTTCTATCAGTTTCTGATGCAACTACAATTTTATTTAATCCTAATTGTAAGGCTCTATTCTTAGCTATTTTAATACTTGATCAGTATTAATTTCACTGCAATATTTAAAATAATAAGTTTACCTTAAAATTACATTCATTTTAACACTAACCATAATAGTTATAGCTTCTATGAATAAAATGTTGCATGGTGCATTAGATGGATGTAGGAAGAAATACTTTGAGAATGATAGCTGAAAATATTATTGAAAAATGTTTGAGAATTAAATGTGGTGAAATGGTTACCATTAATACTTGGCGTCATACCATTGAATTAGCTGAAGAATTAGCTTTTAAATGCTATGAAATTGGAGCTATACCGCTAATAACTTTAATGACTGATTGGTTATGGTTTAAAATTATGAGTAAAGTTTCCCCTGAAAAATTATCTAGAACTCCAATTCATGTACTTGAGGGTCTTGATGGGGAGGATGTATGTATTAATATTCATGGACCAGAAGAACCTCCAACTATTAATAAGGTTAATCCTGAAAATATGGAGGCGTTGAGGAGGGCTTATGAGCCAATAATTAGGAGGGAGAGGCAATTGAAAATTAGAGTTGCAGATATTTATCTTGGAAAAGTTACTTTAAAGAGGGCTAGAGCTTATGGATTAAATTATAATGAATGGAGGGAAACTATTCTTAATGCATTATTAGTAAATTATGATGAAATTAAAAGTCTTGGATTAAAAATTTCTAATAAATTAATTAATAGTAATGAGGTTTCAATTGAAGATGAATTTGGATCAAAATTAAAATTTAAAATAGAAGGTAGGAAGCCTATAGTGGATGATGGAATTATTGATGAAAATGATATTGAATTAGGAATGACTTCAATAATGCTTCCAGCAGGTAAGGTTGAAATTGCACCAATTGAGAATTCGGCTAATGGGAGTATAATTGTTAAAGATCATTTTATATTTGGATCTAAAATTAGAAATTTAAGATGGAGGTTTAGAAATGGTAAACTTATAGAGGTAGTGGCGGATGAAAATTTGCATTTATTTACAAAATTTTATGAAAAAATTTCTGGTGATAGAGATAGGATTGGAAGATTAATTATAGGGTTAAATCCGGCAATGAAACCTAATAATTTATTTGATACTTTAATTAAGGGAGCAGTATCGATTGGAATAGGAGATAATAGTGATATTGGTGGTATGAATAGAGCTACTGCACATTACTCAATTACTTTAATTAATGCTACACTTAAGCTTGATGATGAAGTGATAATAGAGAATGGAAGAATAATAATTTAATTGTCATGAATTATTTACATTAAATATGCTGTTTTCTTTAATATTATTTTAAGCATAATTGGAGTTATATCCATAGCATAAAACGATGCATTTGACAAGTATTTAATTAATTTATTAAATTCTAATTGTAAAATCTTGAACCAGCATCTACATCTAACATATTTGCATTGCTTCTCAATTTTGGAGGAAATTAAGTAGTTAACTACAAGTTTAATAATATGATTAACATCATGTTCACTAAAATAACTT
>CAZCCB010000010.1:5963-30595 GCA_964497155.1 uncultured Nitrososphaerota archaeon
ATCCCACCCCCCGCATTAAAATAATATTTCTAGATTTAGCTTCTCTAATTGGAATTCTATAGAGCTATTAGGGTAATTAGAAAGCCTCCCATATTGAAGCATGCATGAATAATTATGGCTGGGATTATGGAGTTTATAGTAACTCTATATGTTCCAGCTAGTATGCTGAGTATGAAGGCTGTAAATATGACTGTAATTATTTGAATTGGATTTGCATTTATATATGGGATTATATGGATTGCTGAGAATAATATTGCTGATAGTATTATTGCAATTTTCCTATTAACCTTCATTTTAATCATAGATCCTAAAAGGAGACCTCTAAAAAGAGTTTCTTCACCAATTGGCGATATGATGAATGCCAATGGGATGTATAAAATTGGATTATTGAAGAAATTAGGGATTGGGGGTTTTAGGATTCTTGGATCTATAAGATTATATTCAGTATATGCAATGACTATTGATATGGTTATCGATATTATAGAGGAATTGATGATTGCTGATAAACTACATGTTTTATAGGCGAATATTTCTAGGCTTGCCTTCAAAATATATTTAGCTACTAAGTATGATAGGATTAGATAAAGAAATTGAATTAATATGGCAAGTATTATTGTTTGTTTAATTAGGATGGAGATTATTGAAACCATTCCTATGCTTGAAATTAAGACTATTAGCCATGCAGTTAATGGTAATAAGATGCCCTGTAGAATATTCATTACAATTATGAATATTTATTACAAAATATTTAAATGTTTAAACTTAAAGTTTTATTTAAACTCTTTACATTGTTAATTAAATGACTCTATTTTATTATGTCTTTTAATAATTTTAATCTATGGATTAGGATATATTCCTTCGCCATTTTCCCTAAATTAATTGCCTCTTCCTCTGTTAAATGAATATCTTTTAATCCTTTATCTTCCATCCATGTTGCTTCTAAAATTGCTAGATCTGCATTTACTACTTCTTTTTCTAATGATTTGCATGGACCTGTATCGCCGCTATAAACTATCTTCATATCCTTATAGTATATGGTGTATCCTACTGCTGGAATTAATGGTCCTATTGGTTCTTTCTTTGTGCTTCCTCGATGTATTACTTTGAAAGCTTTAATTTTGAAGGGGGAAATATTAATTTCATCTTGATCATCCATCTCTAATAATTTTATTTCATAGGATAATTTCATTTTTCTAAATTCCTTAAGAGTTTCAATGAAATATTTGGCTATTATTGATGGTTTCGGCGTCATTATTGTTAATGCTTTTTCTCTCCCAATCATATGCATGAAATCTAGTAGTGAATGTAGGCCGCCTACGTGATCGAAATGTTCATGTGAAATTAGTATAGCTGAAATTTTATTGAAACTTTTAGTTTCAAGATAATATTGAAAAAGTAGGTCTCTTAGAGTACCATCACCGCAGTCAAGTAGTAAATCTACTTTCTCTTCTGTTGAAATTATTATTTGAGTAGCTACTCCTGGAAGTGAATGTAATACTTTAATTGAAATTCCATTTTTATTCCAGGACAATTATGTTCAACCCTTTCTCGTAATTAATAATCATTCATGAAATGAAATAAATTTTAACAAGTAATTTTAATGCAATTTAGTCTATATAATCTTGATGCAGAGCAAATAAGCTTGAACATTGTTGGGTGATTTTAATGATATTTGAGGGGAAAACAGTTATAGGGGTTGTTCATCTTCCACCATTACCTGGCTCTCCAAAATATGATGGGAAATTTAATGAAATAATATCTCGCGCCATTAGGGATTCAAAGACATATGTTAATGGTGGGGTTAAGCATATTTTGATTGAAAATTTTGGTGATATGCCATTTAAAGTTAGAGTGAGAGAACCTGACACCCTCGTTGCCATGAGTATTATTGTTAGGGAAGTTATTAGGGAAGTTGGTGATGAGGTTTATGTTGGAGTTAATCTTCTACGTAATTCCGGGCCGGAAGCAATGGTAATTGCAGCTTTAACTGGTGCTAAGTTTATTAGAGTTAATGCTCTTTGCCAGGTAATTGATGCTCCTGAAGGATTACTTGAACCTGTTGCTAGGGAAATTGCTGAAGCAATATTTAGATTGAGAATTAATTTTGATGATGTAAAGATACTTGCTGATATTAATGTTAAGCATGGTAAACCATTGACTAATCGCGATTTAATTGAAGTTATAAATGATTGTATAGAGCGTGGAGGAGCATATGCTATAGTTCTAACAGGTAAAGCTACTGGAATCCCTCCGGATATTGATTTAGTTAAAATGGCGAGAAAAAGTGGAGCTAAAATTTTCATTGGTAGTGGTATTAATCCTGAAAATATTAGGGATTATTGGAATTTTGCTGATGGATTTATAGTTGGAACTTATTTTAAAGTTGGTGGAAGAGTATTTGAGCATGTTGATTTGAATAGAGTTAAGAAATTTATGAGAGTTTTAGAGAGCTTACCAAGTTAATGGATTATTAGAAGTGTCTTTTAATTTTCATTTTAACTGATTCTATTAGATTTCTCATTATATCGACTATATGGGCATTAATTTTAGCTGGAACTGCATCTACTGATAGGATTGGTGTTGAAGTTGCTCCATTTATTCCTCCAGCTCTAATACATTCCTCTATTAAGTAAATTTCAGTTTCACCATTATGAATTAAATTAATATTATCTTTAAGATAAGCTATGCATGCAGCTATTCCATATGCACCCCAATTTGAAATTGCTGCTACTACTAGTATGCTGGTTTTAGTGGCTGAGACTATTCCTGATTTACATGGACATCTACATAACTTACCATAAGGTACTATTTCACGTGCTTCATCTAGAATTACTCCAAATCCTATTTCATTTCCATGATCTCCAATACCAATAGTTAGAATATCATTTTTCTCAGCTATATGGAAGAGATAATCTATTTTAGCTGTCCAATTGCTACAGTTTAATCCTAGGGCTGTATGATATTCACCTTTAATATTCATTCCCAATCGCTCAATTGATATTATGGCTGATGGATTAAATTGACTAGTTAATTCTTCAGATTTTCCTTTTGCCTCCTCCCTTCCAAGTGGATAGGTTATTATACTTACAGAATTAGTAACTTGCTTTAAATATTCAGGTTTAACGATATTTAGGCCGGAAGCTCTACATGCTGCCTTAATCACATTAACTGTTAACTCGGATCTATCAGTAACTATTATTGGATAGACATTTAATTCCCTTCTAATTGCTCTTGCTAAAATTGCTGCTCCAATTGGACCGTCAGTTTCAGCCGTATGCCATGGTGGAATCATCATACCAGTAGTTATGAAAACATAGCTTCCTTCATGAACTTTTGAAATTAATTCTTCAGCAGCCAATAATGTTAATGGTTTACCAAATTTTCTTCTAGCCTTTTCATATAGTTTTGCTGAAACACCATAAGGTAGTCCTTCAGCTAGGCATGCTTCAATAGTTATTACTCTATCAATATTTTCTCCAATTAAATTCTTTATGCTCATAGCTACACCGCGATTATTTGCCTAGCTTTTATTAACTTAGAGCAATAAATTACTTTCGGGTGCTCTATTTGATACATAAAATACTTTAACTTGAATGTTAACTTCAATATTTGAGTAAGGTGTTAAATTATGAGTGAGAAATACAAGCGTAAGTATACTTTTGGGGAGGATTATGGAACTAGCTATTATAAGTTTGGTCCAATAACCTTAGGTGAAAAACCTGAAGTAATTGAGAATAGAGGTTATTTTCCAGATAAATCATCGATTATGTATAAATTAATGAGTGTTGAAAGAGAAGTTATTGTAGGTAAAAATTTACCATTATATTTGGAAGCTAGGGAAGATTTATCATCAAGACTAATCTACCCAATGAGAAATGGTGTCATTGATAGGGATGACGATAAAGCTTGGAAAGTAATTTATGAAATAACTAGATATGGTCTTGAAATGTTTAAACCTGTTAGTCCAGATTTTAAGGGATTTTATGTTTGTGCTTCACTTTCAGCTGTTGCTCCAAGATATATGTATGAAAAATTATTTGATATTCATAAGGAAATAGATGAAAAAACAAATTTAATTAAAGCTGTAACTATAATTCCCCAGCCACTTGCAGTTGCAATAGCTCATAAGGCACCTACATGTGTGGTCATAGAAAGCGGTCATGGAAATACTCAGATATGCCCAATATCGAGATATCCGATTAGAGGTGCAATTGTAGCTTTAAATAGAGGTGGAAGCGATGCTGATACAATTACCAGTCAAATATTGTACGATGCAGGTTATGGCGATATAGCTAGAGAAGAATCTATTGTTAGAAGAGTTAAAGAAGCTATAGGTTTAATACCTAGAAATCTTGATGAAGCAATTAGAGAGGCTAAGAGGAATCCAGATAAATTTAGAGTTAAATTTAAGATTCCAGGTACTAGAATTGAAATAGACCTTAAGGAAGAATCTTGGACTAGATTTCTAATTGGTGAATACATTTTTAATCCTAAGAATGAGATTTTCAAAAGCTATTTTAGAAGGGGATTGCCTAAACCTAAGGATGTAAAGATTGGTGAAATATTATTTAAGGGTATGCTTGATTTTGGAGAAGCAATAATTGAAGCTGTTGAGAAATGTCCAATCGAATTACAACCCTACTTATACAATAGAATCCTATTATCTGGGGGAAACTTCCAATGGAAAGTTCCAGATGAATTTAAGTATATAGCCGTAGATGCTACAACTAAAATAAAGTTATTATTGAAAGAGAAGGAGGTTGAAGAAGTAACTGTTGAAATGGCTCCAGAACCAAAATATAGTGTTTGGAGAGGATGCATAGTTTATGGCTATGCTGTTCCAGAAGATTATGTCTGGTCTTGGGATAAAATGGAGGGATGGATAAAACTCCATGACTAACGATATAATTGATAAATTAATCCTATATTTCACTTCGAAAGGATATCTTGAATATGAAATTGATAAATTAAGTAGAGATGATAAGCCAGAGTTAGCATTTAAACGTGGCAATGAAACGCTCTCGGTATACATTTTGGATATAGATAGTCTGAGTGGTAAAGGAGCTATTATGAAGAAAATTGCTGAAGCAATAACCGATGAAGTCAGTAATTTTACTTACATAGCTGTTTTAAGTGAAATTGAATCTTTAATTGATCATGAATTATTGAGTAAATATGGAGTTGGATTATTAGTAATTAATGAGGATGTTGAAGAAAAATTGTCGGCTAAACGGAGAGAATCGAGGGTTATGAAAATGGATGAGGAGATAAAGAATAGGCTTAAGGAATTAGAATTGAAAGCAATTAAGTTTGAAAAGGCAATTGTTGAGCTTGAGAGCATGATTTCTAGAATGGAATTTTTAGGGGAACCTACATATGATATAAGTTCTCTTAATGAGAGATTAAATAGAGTTGAAAGGGAAATTGAGCGAATAAAGAGTGAATTATCTAGTATTCATAGTAAATTGGAGAGACTTGAATCAAAAATTGTTCATGAGAAAGCTGAGGTAGCTGAAGTTCCATTAATTGTTAAAGAGACCGAGGTTGAAGTAACGATTCCTAGTGAAGGATTACCATCCTTCTTTAAAGATAATCCATGGTTAAATATATTGTCAACTAGAGGAAGGAAAGTTGAGGAGGCTTGAAGAGCTTAGAACTACACCAATAAGGAAGATTAAAGTTGTAATTGATACTGAGGATATTTTAGCACCAGCATTCACTATAGATGATTTTGAAAGAATATTTAAAAAGGAGCCTAAACCTCCTCGTTATAGAATTACTGTAATTGAAGTTTTAACATGTCCTGAAGATGGCAATGTTGTTTTAGTAGCAGAATGTTCCAAATGTCCAAGATTTGTAAAGAGGGATGGAGATAAGATTTATTGTTCAGCTAGGCCAGTTAAATGAACATTATTGATGAAAGAGGATAAATAGTCTTAAAATGAATGAAGAATTGTGAGAGAGATTAAAACTGTTTGTCCTCGAGATTGCTATGATACATGTTCTTTAATAGTATTAGTTAATGATGAAAATAAAATAGTATCCATAAGAGGAGATAAGGAAAACCCCATTACACAAGGATTTATTTGTGCTAGAGCAGCTAAAGATCCTGAACGAATTTATATCAATAGAATTCTTTACCCCTACATTAGAAAAGGGAAGAAACCTAAAAGAAGTTTTGAAAAAGTTTCATGGGAGAAGGCTTTAGATTTAGTAGTTAGTAAGTTAAAGGAAGTATTAGCGAATTATGGTTCAGAATATGTTTTGCATTTAGAGTATACGGGTAATCAAGGTTTACTAACAAGGTATTTCTCTCAGAGAATTTGGTATGCTATTGGTGCTACAAGAACAGATGATAGTTTATGTAGTAGGTCTGGACATGAAGCATTATTTTTACATTATGGTTCAAGTTATGGGATTCAACCTGAAGAGCTTCCAGAAATGAAACTAATTGTATTTTGGGGCTTCAATGCTTTAGTTAGTGCCCCACACTTATGGAGTTTATCATTAAAGGCTAGAAGGAAGGAGGCAGTTATTGTAACTATTGATCCTAGGAGAAGTGAAACAGCAAAATTATCTGACATTTGGTTAAAAATTAAACCGAGTAGTGATGTTGCCTTAGCATACGGGATTGCTAGATATTTAATAGAGCATAATTATGTTGATTTAGAATTTATTGAGAAATGGACTTATGGTTATGAAGAATTTAAAAGAGAAGTCATGAAATGGACTCCAAGTAAAGTGGAGCGAGTAACAGGAGTCAAATGGAGCTTAATCGAGAAGGTGGGGGAGCTTTATGGAAAAATGAGGCCAAGCGCAACTATGATTGGTATTGGATTACAGAAGAATCTTTATGGAGCAGAATCAGTTAGAGCAGTATCATTAATTCCAGCATTATTAGGCTTTCATAGAGGATTCTACTATAGCAATAGTAAAGGATGGTTAGTGGATATTGCATACTTAACTGGAGAGAAACTCACAAATAAAAATTGTAAAGTTGTTAGTCAAGTTGCTTTAAGTGAACATGTTGAGCGAGGAGAATTCAAGTTTATCTTCATATACAACATGAATCCTGCATTAACCATTCCAAATCAAAGAGCTTTTAGAAAGGGATTATTGAGGGATGATGTATTTGTAGTAGTTTACGATACTCATTGGACTGAGACTGCAAATTATGCTGACGTAGTTTTACCGGCCCCCACTTATCTTGAAAAAAATGATTTAGTTATCTCATATAGCCATAGATATGTTAGAATTTCTAAGAAAATTATTGAACCATTAGGTGAGAGTAGAAATGAAATTTGGTTAATGAGAGAATTGGCTGAAAGACTGGGATTAAAGGAAGCATGGATTTTTGAAGAACCATGGGAAGCATTAAGAAAGTCTCTTAAAAACGCTTTTGAGAGTGGTTCATTCGAAGATTTAATTGAAGGTAAGACCCTTAAATTAAAATATAGACCTAGAAATGAATATCAAACGCTTACAGGTAAAATAGAATTTTATTCTATTAAGGCAGAGAAGCTTAGATTAAATCCATTACCAAAACAGTATCCGTTAGAGTTGAAGGATGGAGAGTTTATATTATTGAATAGTTCAACTTCGAAGTATACTCATACTCAATTTCGCGAAGTATATGGTCCTATACCGCCAATTGTAGTGATAAATTCTGAGGATGCGAGACTTATTAATGTAAAGGAGGGAGATGTAGTTGACTTATTTAATGAATATGGGAGAGTTAGAGTAAAAATTGTAGTAGACGATTTTATTCAAAGAGGAGTTTTATGGTCGCCGAGGCAATTAATTGGATTAAATGGGGAACCTCAGAATAGTCTAATTCCAAGTGTAACTCAGAAATTGGGCGGCGGCCCAATATTTAATTCCAGCATAGTTAAAATAGCGAAAGTACTTAATTTTCAAAACTGAATTTAGTTAATCTCATTATATGAAACCTAATTTGCAATATAAATTTATGAATCGTCGCTGAGAAATAGTTGAAATGGAAATCCCAGTTATAAAGAGACGTTTAAAATTTAGTGAAGAAGCAGTTCATTCTCCTAGGGGATTAATTAGGGATGAATGTTATTTAGGTAGGGGTGTTGATGTTTTAAATGTTTATGAGCGTTGTGGTCATGCCTGCAGTTATTGCTATGTTGAATGGCCTTGGAGTCCTAGTAGTGTTGTTGTTAGAGTTAATATTGTAAGTAGAGTCTATAGAGATTTAGTTAAACGTTATTTAGGTAAGCGAATTATAATCAATTTGGGTTCTGCTACTGATCCTTATCAGCCAATTGAAGCTAAATATAAATTAACACGCCGTGTTTTAAGGGTTCTTATAAAATTTAATGCTTCATTCTATATTTGTACCAAATCTCAATTAATTTTGCGCGATTTAGATTTACTATGTGGCTATGAGAATTGTTGGATAGGAATTTCGATTGGATGTTTAAATGATGATTTTGGTAAGGTATTTGAACCTTATGCGAGTTCTCCAAGTGATAGGATTAAGGTTATTGAAAAATTAGTTAATGAAAACTTTCAGGTTATTGTACGTATATCTCCTATTATTCCTGGGGTAAATGATTCTATTGATGAACTAAGGAAGCTTATAACTGAATTAAAGAGCATTGGGGTAAAGTATATTGTTGCTGAAATACTTAAGCTTGATAGACGTGGCTTTATTTTTTATGGTTGGGATGGAATGCCTAATTGGAAGAGATGTCTAAGAAATGCTTTAATTGATTGGAATGGTGAAGCACTTGCAAGGAGAATCGAGACAATGTACTATGATGAGGGAGAACTTTTATATGGATACTATGTCCCCAATGAAACTTATAGATTCAATGTTCTAAAGAAAATTAAAGAATTATGCAATGACATAAAGTTTACTACTTGTAATATGGGGTTAAGTATTAAAAAGAAGCTTTCCAATTGGATTAATGATGAAGAAAGGTTTATGTGTGCATGCTATGCTAGGACACCTACAATTATCACTCTAAGGGGGGAAAAGTTTGGGTAAACTTTTTGGTACAAATGGTATTCGTGGCAAGTTTGGTGAAGAATTAACTGTTGATTTTGTAGTTAAAGTTGCACTTGCAATTGGAACATACTTTAATGGCGGCAGCATATTAGTTGGTTATGATGGTAGATTAAGTAGCCCAGCTATTAAGGAGGCAGTTGTAAGTGGATTGCTTGCCTCAGGTTGTAACGTTATTGAAGCAGGAATGCTTCCAACACCTACACTCCAATTCGGAGTTAAACATCTGAAATGTGATGGAGGAGTAATGATTACTGCAAGTCATAATCCACCTGAATTTAATGGGATAAAGGTTATGGGTCCTGATGGAGTTGAAATCTCAAGAGAAGAGGAATTAAAAATAGAGGACATCTATTTTTCTGGACAAATTAAGAGAGCTGCTTGGAATGAATTGGGAAAGATTGATTATGCATCCAATATAATTGATGATTACGTTAAGGCAGTTGTTAGCCACGTTAATGTTAAGCATATTTCAGCTCAGGGATTTAAAGTTGTAGCTGATCCCGGAAATGGAGTTACTGCATTAACAGCACCTAAGGTTTTGGAGATGCTTAATTGCGAAGTTATTTTAATTAATGATGTTATCGATGGAAGATTTCCAGGTAGGGGTCCTGAACCAATACCCAAGGTTTTAGGAGGTATTTCTAAAATTGTTAGAGAGGTTAATGCTGATTTGGGAGTTTCATATGATGGAGATGGTGATAGAGCAATTTTCACTGATGAAAAAGGAGTTATCCATTGGGGAGATAAAAGTGGTGCAGCTATAGAAAAGTATGTTCTTGAAAAACTTGGTGGTGGATTAATAGTTACTCCTGTTAGTTCATCTAAAATGATTGAAGATGTAGCGATCGCTCACAATGGGAAAGTTATATGGACTAAAGTTGGCAGCGTAGTTGTTTCCCATAAGCTTAAAGAAGTTAATGGTATTTTAGGTATAGAGGAAAATGGCGGTGTTTTCTATCCTCCTCATCAACCAGTTAGAGATGGAGCCATGACTACGGCATTAATTTTAAACGTTATGGCTGAAAAGGGAGAGAAACTATCCGAATTAATTGATGAGTTGCCGAAATATTACAACTGGAAAGATAAGGTACCATGTCCAAATAACCTTAAAAAACCAGTGATAGATGAAGTCTTAAGTTTAGCGATGAGAGAAGAAAAAATGAAAATTGACACTATAGATGGAGTTAAAATTTGGATTGATGAAAATACTTGGGTTTTAATTAGAGCTTCTGGAACTGAGCCAATAATAAGAGTTTATGCTGAAGCTAAAAGTGAAGATGAAGCAATAAAAATTGTTGAGAATTATAAGAGAAAAGTTAGGGAAATTATTGGAAAACTTGGAGGAAGAGGTTGATAAGTGAATTACTGAAAAGCGTGAGTTTAGGCTTAGAAATTAACATTGATAATTTAGTGAACTTCATATCTCCATCTATAGGAAACTTAAATTTCGTAGCTGAGGGAGGAGGATATTATGCAGCTAATGTAGCTTCAACTATTTTTAAGGCATTAATTGGAGTTAATGTTGGATGCTTTTATCCTAGAGAATACTCGTTATATATAGCTCCTTATGTCAATGATGATCTCATAGTTTTCCTCACTAGAGGTTCTCCGGTTCCGCCGAGAATTGTGGATGCTATTAAGACTTGTAGTATTCTTGGATTGAAAAGCGTATTGATTGGTGGAGGAAAATTTAGTGATAATGAAGAGTGTTTAGATTATGTTGACATAATAGTTGAAGTTAAGGCTCCAGAAAATAAGCTTTCGTCAACTCATTATTTAGCTATTTTAACATTATTAATTAGATTAGCTGGTACTTTAGCTGAAAAGCTTGGAAACATGAGAAGTATTGAAATGAATAGACAATTAAATCAAATTCCACGTGATTCATTTGATTATGAAAGTAGCTTGATTAATAACATTCTTTTAAAAATCATTAATCATGCCAGGGCGTATATTTACAGCGGATATACAATGTATGGCTTGGCTGCTAAGGTTAGTAGAGACTTAAATGTAAATCTTAATGCTAATTGCATCCCCGTTAAGCTTGGCCAACATCCATACGTTACGAGGAGAGTGAAAATGAGCGACTATGTTGTTATATTTAAGACTGAACTAGAAACTAATTCTGCAAGAGAAATTGCCAATTTCCTGAGAATACGTGGAATTGAGGTTGATATTCTAGACATTATGGGTGACCCATTAGTAGCCCCAATAGAAACTGGAATAATACTCCTATCAGAAACTGGCAATTTAATTTCAAGTAGAGATGAGATTGTTGACGATGACTGGTGATGACATTGTTAAGAACGCTATTAAGAATTCTTGGCATATATAAGCTCTATGAAAAGTGGCTTTGGAGACAGATAAAGAACGGAGAAATGCCTAGTCATGTTGGAGTAATATTGGATGGTAATAGAAGATGGGCCAGAAGACGAGGATTACCTCCATGGAGTGGACATGAAATAGGTGCGAAAAGAGTTGAAGAACTATTAAGGTGGTGTATTGAAGCTGGAATTAAAACTTTAACCATATATGTTTTTTCGACAGAAAACTTTCAAAGAACTAAGGAGGAAGTTGAAGCAATAATGAATTTAGCTAAAAAATATATTAGAAAAGCTATCGAAAGTAGAGATATTCATGAACATAAAGTTAGAGTAAAGGCGATCGGTAGATTAGAACTTCTCCCTAAAGACCTTCAAGAAGCAATAAGGAAGCTTGAACGTATTACGGAGAATTATGACGATCATTACTTGAATATTGCTATTGCTTATGGTGGCAGGAGTGAGATAGTTGATGCTGTTAGACGTATCGCTGAGAAAGTGAAGAAGGGAAAACTTGATGTAAATGAAATTACTGAAGAGACATTTGAAAAATTTTTATATACATCCCATTTACCTAATCCTCATCCAGACCTGATAATTAGGACAAGTGGAGAGGAAAGACTAAGTGGTTTTCTATTATGGCAGTCAGCATATAGTGAATTAGTTTTTCTTGATGTTTATTGGCCAGATTTTAGGAAAATTGATTTCTGGAGAGCAATTAGAATTTATCAGAAGAGAGAGAGGAGATATGGAAGATAATAGTTTGAGTGAATTACCTAGGATTTCAATTATAATTCCAGTTAGGAATTGCGCGAGAACAATTGGAGATTTACTTGATTCATTAATGAAATTAGATTACCCAAAGGAGAAAATTGAAATTATAGTTATTGATGGCAGATCAACGGATAATACTGCTGAGATAGTACTAAGATATCCAGTTAAATTGTTATTTGAGCCTGGTTACGGCCCCAATTATGCGAGGAAAATTGGTGTTGAAAATTCGAATGGGGAAGTTTTAGTTTTTACTGATGGGGATTGTGTTGTGCCAAAGCATTGGGTTAAGGCTATAATTAAGAATTTTTCATTACCGAAAATAGGATGTGTTGGAGGAAGTGTTTATGCTGATGAAAGTCTTAGGGGGAATTTGCTTGTTGATTATGCAGATGATTCGATAATGAGAATTATGCCATTAGCTAAGGAAAAAATAATTCTTGATGAACCTGAAGTTTTTAAGCATATAGCATTCTGTAATATGGCAATTAAAAGGGAAGTTCTTGAAAGTATTGGTGGACTTGATGAGAAAATGAAGACTTTTGAAGATGTTGATATAGTTCAAAGTATATGTGAAGCAGGATACAAAATGATTTTAGATCCTCAAGTATTCGTTTGGCATAAGCATAGACAAACTCTAAAGGGCATATTAAAACAAACATTTAATTACGGTAAAGGAGGCCCATATTTTAGACGTAAACATCCAAATAGTAAGATTACTAAGTTTTATAGATTTGGCTTAACAACATTTTACATGCTAACAGTTTTCGCATTAATATCTTTTTATCTATCATATGCTTTGAATAAATTGCTGTTTTTGTTACTTGGACTTTCTCCATTAATTCTGGGATATATTGCAGATTTTGCATACTATATGTTTAAGAGGAATGGATTTTATAGGTCTCTAGTTTATCCATTCATTGATTTTATGAGAATTATTGCTTTTTGTTTGGGAGATTTAATTTCGTTACTTAGAATTGTTATTGGTAGAACTTAGATTCCAAGGTTTACCATTTTCAAGTATTTCTTTAGGTATCTTGTCTCTATATTTCTTTAGAAATGAAATATCGCTTTTCTTATCTCTTAATTCATCAGGGAGCATGTGTGGTATTTCCTCTATTATGGGGTACCATCTTAAACAGTTATCACATATTAGAATTCCTTCATTTACTTCACGTTTTAAGCATGAAACACAATTTATTTTATTTTTGGGGGTTATTTTTGATATGAAATCACCGAGTAGACCGCAATACTCTTCGCATACTATATCCTTGTCAAGCTTTACTTCATAATCATAAGTATTTTCATTGAAGACTATTAATCTTAGAGGAAATTTTTTACAGATTGGGCAAGCAAGTATGTCAAGTAATCTGTATTTCATGTCTCATCACATTTATGCAATTTTAATTATTCAATTCTATTATAAGTTATGCTTACTCATTTAGGTTTATCGATATTATAGTAGTACATGGAACCTGCGGATTTCATTTGCTTGCAGTTGAATTGTTACTATAATTATGTAATCGTTTTTTACTTCGAAATTTAATTCTTTACCAGTTTTCTCATCTATCACTTTGTAAATGCTGTTGGCTAGTATTTTTTGTGAACTTAAGTTTATTTCCACCTTAGCTAGTATTGCCTTGTTTTCGGGATTTTTGACTTCAAATATGAAGCACATATGATATTCATTTCCAATTAGATGTATATGAGCAACTTTGAAGCTTGCCTTTAGATTTTTAATTTCAATTGTTGGATTAAGAAAATAGAATGCTACGCCTGTTATCATTAGGAGAATTACACTCAATGCAAATACTTTAAACATTAAGTTTCTCCTTTTGCTTCTCATTTTATTCACCTGATCTATTTGAGAGCATGAGGCATTGTGATAGATGCCTAGCTATTTTAATGGTTTTTTGCGGTATTTTAATTATATTTCCCTTTTCAATGACGTAATGATTTATAGCTACTTTATCTTTTAATATTTTATTAATATGTTCACCTAGAAAGTGAAGTTGAATACAGTGTGGTGAACCATCCATTGTTAGAATAACAATTTCATAGGGGTTAGAAAGTGTTATTATGCTTATTAATTTGAAACCAATACTATCTATGTGATGTTCTTCCATGCATATTGGTAATGGTATTCTATTTTTAGTGAACTTTTTCAGAATTTCAGGGTATTCTTTCTCTATACATTTACTATAGACTAGGAGAGATGCATTTTGAAGGGTTTTGCTGGTCACACTTATGGATAGAAGGGATGACATGAATAGCCACCATATAAAATATTTTAATCTCATATGAATATTCATTTTGAGATGAGAAGGAGAATTATACTAGCCTCTTCATCTCCAAGGAGAAAAGAGTTATTGAGTAAATTTCTAGGTAATAATTTTGAGGTTATAGTTCCAGAAGTTAATGAAGATGAAATTATCATTGATGATCCTATTGAGAGAGTGAAGCTTTTAGCATTTAAAAAGGCGGAGAGTATTGCTAATAAAGTAGATAGTGGAATTGTAATTGCTGCTGATACAATAGTAGTTATTAACAATGAAATTTTAGGTAAGCCTAAGAGTGTTGATGAAGCTTTTAGAATGCTAAAGAAATTAAGTGGTAAGAAACATAAGGTTATTACAGCTTTAGCTTTAATTGATGTAGATAACAACAGAAAAACTGTAGAAGTGGTTGAAACAGAGGTTTATATGAGAAAGTTAAGTGAAAAGGAAATTAAGATGTATATTGAAAGTGGTGAACCTTTAGGTAAAGCTGGAAGCTATGCAATTCAAGGTTTAGGAGCAATCCTTATAGAAAAGATTAATGGTTGTTTCTTTAATGTTGTTGGTCTTCCACTAACCAAGTTATATGAAATATTAAACAATTTAGATTTCAATTTGCTTGAAGAGGCAGTGATTAATTATGAGAAAAGTAGTAAGGGATTTTAAGTCATATGAAATTTTTTCATTAATAAAAATCCCTCCAACAGTTCCATTTATTATTAGATGTGATGGAAGAAATTTTAGAGATTTATGTGAACAGGTTGGTTTTCGGAAGCCTTTTGATGAGAAATTTGCTAGGATAATGGTTGAAGCTGCAAAGTCTATTTTTTCAGTTGGATTTAATCCAGCTCTAGTTTATATTCAATCTGATGAAATAAGTTATCTTTTTACTAAAGATATCATATTTAATAGAAGAGTTGAGAAACTAATTTCTATAATTCCGAGTACCATTAGTAGTAAGTTTTCTATTGAAATTTTTAAGAGATTTAATTTAGAACTTAATGTTTCATTTGATGCTAGAGTTATTGTATTAACTATGGAGGATATTATTGACTACTTTATTTGGAGGCAAATGGAGGCTTGGAGAAATCATATAAATTCATATGCATTTTATGCCCTAATAAGAAAAGGGTATAGTAGAAGTAATGCGGCTAAAAAATTACTTAAGATGAAATCTGATCAATTACATGAACTTGTTTTTAAAGAACTTAATATAAATCTAGCTAAGACGCCAGCTTGGCAAAGAAGAGGAATAGTATTATATTGGAAATGCATAGTTAAGGAGAGTATTAATCCACTTTCAGGTGAAATTGTTAAGACCATTAGGAGAGTTTTAACTGAAGATTGGAACCCTCCACTCTTTTCATCGCCTGAGGGAAGAAACTATATTGAAAATGCTATTTTAATGGCCGAAAAAGAAATCAGTGAAGCTTTCAATTAGATTTATTGAGAAAATGTATTATGCACTTAGACCAGATGCAATATTTGTTTGGAGAAATGAAGAAGTGAAGAAAAGGCTTTCATGGTATTATAGAGTTATGAGAAATGAGAAGCCAGCTAAATACTTGATATGCAAGAGGATATCAGCGGATATTAATTTAAGTGATGCTAGTGAGAAAGAGTTATGGAATGAGCATGAAAGATTATCTGAAATTTTTAGGGATATATATAATAAAGTAAGGGATAATAAAATTGATTTCTCCAATTTAAAAGAAACAAAAAATAATTTTTTGGATTTAAAAGTTGAATTAGTTAAAAGAATACTTACACATTGTACTTTTTGTGAAAGAAGATGCGGGGTTAATAGGGCTAAAGGTGAAAAAGGTTTTTGCAGGCTTGATTATAAGACTTACGTCGCATCATGGTTTCATCATTGGGGTGAGGAAGCACCATTAGTTCCAAGTGGAACAATATTTTTTGGATCATGTAATTTTAGATGCGTTTTCTGTCAGAATTATGATATTAGTCAGGTGAATCCATTAGGTGGAATTGAAGTAACGCCCAAAGAATTAGCTAAAATCCAAGCCACACTTAGAAGAGAAGGGGTGAGAAATATAAATTATGTTGGAGGTGAGCCTACACCTAATCTTCACACCATTGTAGAATCGCTAAAGTATTTGGACGTAAATGTTCCATTGCTTTGGAATAGCAATTTTTATTGTAGCATTGAAGCTATGAAGATTTTACTTGAAATAGTAGATATTGGATTGCCAGATTTTAAGTATGGTAATGATGATTGTGCAAAGCGTTTATCTTTAGTTGATAACTATTTTGAGATTGTTTCTAGAAATCATAAGATAATGCATGATTATGGAATTGATATGATAATTAGGCATTTAGTCATGCCTAATCATATTGAATGTTGTACAAAGCCTATCTTAGATTGGATTGCTGAAAACTTACCAAGAGCTTTAGTCAACATTATGGGTCAGTATAGACCTGAATATTTAGTTGCATGGAATCCTGATAAATATCCAGATATTGCTAGAAGGCCTTCATCTAAAGAAATGGAAGAGGCATTTGAGTATGCAGATAAGTTAGGTATATGTTATAAACCAGTCTCTTAAGAGTATATCATAAATTTTTAGTTCATAAGTATTCGAAAGGTGCTCTTCACCATCAATATATGAAATTAATTTAGGTTTTATCTGTATGAGCCTATTTTTCATTATTAGGAAAATTGCATCTGAAATTAATGTTATAACCTTTTTATATAGGGGGATTGGAATTAGGTCACTGTTAATGTAAATGTACTTGGAGGGAAATATTGCAATTAATTTTTTCACTCCTTTCATTTGGATTAGGGTTCTGAGTAGAGTTATTTCACTTAGAATTATTCTGTATAGTGCAGCATAACTTTGAGGAATTATATTGAATTTTAAATGAAACGAGATGTATGGAATATAGTAAAAGGTTGCATTAATGTTCTCTATATTTTTTATTATTTGAATTAATTCTCTTTTCCTATCGATGATATTATGCGGGTTAATTTCTAAGATGAAAATTTCATCTCGAATATGTGTTAAAAAGGGTTTGTTGGTTATTATCATACTTGGCCTAAACTCATTTATTAAAGCCTCAATTATGTTGTCTACTTGATTGCCATAAATTGATATAGTGAACCAATTATTGGATTTTATTTTTCTTTCTATTATTTTGCTTATCCATGAAGTCATGTAGATCCCTTTCTTTAATTAGTCTCCATAAAATTACGCTTCCAACATGTGTGCATATTTGCTTCATTCTTCGATTTCCAAATAGTTTATTTGGATTATAGCAGGTACACATGTATCTATTTCTCTTAGGTATGAAAGTGATTATATAGAAAGCCTCGGAATCTCCAAGACTTGGTCTACCTCTAACTATCCATGTATTAGGTTTGGGTGTTTTTTGTACATCTATTAATCGTTCAATACATCGTTGAAGCCATGATCTCGGTTTACTTTTGAATTTATCTTTAAATTTTTTAAGCGCTAATTCAAGTAGTTCATTTGATATTTTTAGCTTTGCTAGTATTTTGAATCGTTTTAGTTTTCTCTTATTATAGGACATCAACTAAACCTTGTTCAGTTATGCCGAAAATTGTTGAACTTCCCCTTTGTAAATATGGGCTATCCTCTACAATCATTTTTCTAGTTAATGCATTTATTTTCCTAGCTGAGTGATGTGATGTTGGTGTTATAAATAGTCTGTGAGTTGTTCCATGTGCAACTACATGTCCTCCTGCTGCTATTAATCCTCCTCCAGCGATTGGCTTTGCCATGACATGGTTTGTCGCTACTATATACACGTTATACATCATTGCAATTCTCAGTAGGAAGTTTAGCATGTAATTGAGAGTTTGTTGTCTGGCGACTAACATTTCTCTTCCCCTATATTCAGCTCTTACATGTGCGATTAAGCTATCAATAATTACTAATTTCACGTTTTCATTTTCAATGCACATGGGTAATGTTGTTCTTATACAATCTATTTGTTCATCCACATTCATTGGTTGGTATATAAGAATATTGGATAATGGATCATCTAAATTAAATCTTTCACCAATCTTCTGTATTCTATTATCGGAGAAAGTTCCTTCAGTATCTATGTAAAATACTTTTCCATTAATGCCCTGCCTATTTTCAGTTAGTTGTGCCGTTACTGACAATTGGAAGCATAATTGAGATTTTCCTGCGCCATATTCTCCGACGAATTCATAGATACATCTAGGTTCTAATCCTCCATTCAATAGGTTGTCTATTGATTTAACTCCAGTTGTAAGTCTTGGAAGATTTTTTCTGAGAGATGAATATTCTGAGGCTTTAAGTATTTTGGGAGGTCTGAAAGCTCTTCTTACATTGAATAGTGCTTTATTAAGGCGATTATAATCATCGAGGTCTACGTACATTAGCAATTCATCTAATCCGTAGAGAGCCAATTGTTTGGGAGACAATATTCCAGCTTTTCTAAGTTTTTCGGCTGTTGAGGGCCCTATTCCAGGAACATCTTCTAATTCTTTAAATTCAATATTCTCCATAAGATCTCACCTCCCTAAATAAAAACTTTAAATAATTAAGATGAGTAATTATCTTTTCAATTTCAGAAATAATATCTTCAAAACTATTTTTATCTGAAATATTTAGAGTTAAATTATTTAATGCTTGAATTAGGGATTTTATTTTTATTTGATCATAGTATTCCTCGAAGATAATTTTCCCTTCTTTACGATTTGAGATCTTTCTTTTTGGTAATAATATTAATTCTCTTCTAATTGCTCCATTTCTTGTTATTCGATAATTTGCTATTATTAGTCCTTTTGCAGTAATCATAACTGTGTGGCTAAAGCCTCTGTAATCTTTATGCCATTTAATCCAGTTACTCATTGATATTCCTCCTTTGATGAATATTCATTTAATGCAGCTATTCCTGATGGAGTTATTTTTAGGTAGTGTTTGCCATCTCTTCCAATTACATCGGATATTAATCCATAGGCAGATAAGATGCCTAATATTCGTTGAGCTTTCTCGCTATTGAGTCCTAGAATTCCAATGGCATATCCTAGTAATGTGTCTCTATCAGCACTTCCTTGAAGGAGAAATGATAATATTTGATAAGCAGCTTCGGATAGACCTCTAAAGACTTTTTCTAGAAGAGTTTCAATTTTTATCTTATGTGGCTTTAATTTTTCTTCTATTGTTATTGGTATGCTTGGTATCTTTGTGAAAGAGAGAGAAGCTGTTTTAAGTTCTCCATTTTGAAATATTAGCATGAGATTTTGTGGTAGATTTTTTATTTCTCTCCATGAAATTTTGGATGTAAGGAATATATTTACTAATGCATCGAAATCTTCTTTATATTTAGGAATTGATGCAAATGCATATTTTAATTTAAATCGTGCTCTAGTTGATAGGAAAATTGGACTTCTACATGAGAGAATTATTAATGATTTTCTAAATTGGTCTAATATATCTAGCGTATATAGTGTTCTCTCGAAAGCTAATGCAAATTCTTCTCTCAGAGCTCTCATTAATTCAGGCATCATTAAATCAGCATTCTCAATAATTATGGTGAGCTTCTTATCTTTTGGAAGCTTCATTAGGATTAGAAATGAGGCTAGTGTTTTAAATTCTCTTGGAAGATGACTTACGTCTATTATAAGAATAGTATCATTTTTAGTGAAATCAATGTTAGCTTGATTACAGAATGCTGCACCTATACGACCGTAAGACATTAAATCTAATAATCTAAGTAATCGAGCTACATGAATTTTAGGAATTGATATTTGTGAACGAGATTCCACTTCCAAGATTACTTCTTCAATGCTTGGTGTAATGTTTCCCTTTGTAGCTAAGGATGCTAATGCATATTGAAGTATTCTCGCTGAATACTCGCTGATATGGAAGCTTAATTTGAAAGCTTCAACTATATCGAAGATCTTTAGATATGGATCTTCATCCTTTAATTCAAATAATGGTAGAGATGCATTGAATCCTAATTTTAAAATTTTACAATTGCTGAATATTGCTTTTAAATTTGAATATAAATTATAATGATCAATTATCACTGTTAACTCATTTAATGGTAACTGTGATTTTATTATTGTGGCATTTATTTTAACTCTATCATCTATTGGAGCAAATGTTGCTGCTAAAATTGGTGAAACTGCTAGTAGCTTTTTAAGGTCATTAGGTCCGATTTGCTCTATTATTTTAGGTAAAATTATAGCTGACATATCTTCAATCCTCCTAAAGAGGCATTTAAAAGGGTGGTTATCAGCTGCTTTCCGCTTAATACTTTAACTTCATTTGCTGGAATTGACGTGGCTAGTGAATTCGTTATCCCTGAAATTATTGAGATACCTTTCTCCTTACCATAAACTGAAATTGAAATTTTTGGGCTAAGCAAATATACATTTCCATATCGCTCGCTCTTAATAATGGTAAATGTGAAATCTGTTGGAATGTTTGATAATAGTTCTTTTAATATGGCTTCATCCTTAATGTTTTTAAAAATTATTGCTCCAGAACATGTTAACTGCCCTATTGAAGAAGAAGATATGGCAACACATCCAATAACTCCTACCTTTAAATTAATATTATATAGTATTTCTTTTGAGTCTTTAATTTCTAATCTGCTTAGGGTTATTGATTTATTACTTTTATTGTCAAATTGCTTATTTATGATTTTCCTTTTATTTATGATGTACTTCTTTAATACAACGAAGGTTATGAGGAGAATTATTGCAATTATTGGGTTTGTTAATAGCAAGACGAATGCAGTTAATATCATCAGAATGCTTAGCAAGCATTTCACCAGCTAGTTTTGAGAGATTTATGGAATATGAGTATTTTTTAGATGTTCGGCGAACACTTAATAATCGATTGATATCGAATATTTTATTTGGACATATCTTAAAGGGGAACTGTATTGAAAGAGAATTCTGAGAGCATCATTAAAATTGATGATGTAAGAGTTCTTTCAGATGATACTAGGCTTAAAATACTTATGCTATTGAAGAGAAAAGGGAAATTAAAGTTAAGTGAAATTTCAAAAATTACTGGTAAAACTAGATCGACAGTTTTTGAGCATCTTAAAATTTTAATGAAATCTGGTTTAGTGGATAGGGAGGAAGGTGATCGTGGGCATTTATATTTTTTGACTGAGAAGGGTATTCATATAATCTCAATGATTGAAGATGGGGAGTATAAAGTTACGATTGAGGGAGTTGAGAAAAAGCATGAATTTAAATTGTCTAGAGTATTTGCTTTACTCGACCAGTTAACTATGGGTAAAATTCATTTCTTCTTCTCAATGATTGCTGGGTTATTAATGGCTATTTTAGGCTATGTTCATTTAGCCTCAATTGTTGTTTCAATAATTGTTGGAGTAATTTTAGGATTATTCGAAATTGACTTTAGGGGGTTCATTGAAAGTGCAATTATTTTTTCGGTTTTCACTTCAATCTCAGCTATAATTAGGGAGGGAGCATTATCAATGATTCTAGTATTACCATTAGCTTTTATAGTGTATATGATTGTTGGAGGAATAACGTGGAGAACAGTTAAACTCATAATTGAGAAGAAGAAATGGTAATTTGGGGAATTTAATGGTTAGAGTCTGCCCAGAATGCGGTGGGGAAATGTATTTTGATAGAAGAAGATTTATGTATGTGTGCAGAGTTTGCGGATTATCACTAAGTAGATTTGAGCTTGATAAATACAAGGATAGGAGAAGAGTAAGAAAGGAAGAAGAGGATTGGAGAAAAGAATATTTGAAATGGTGGTTGAGCTCTAAGAAGTAAGGATGATTAACCATGGAAAAAAATGATAAGAAAGATTTTGTAGTGGAGATTATTAGCATTGGAGAGGAATTATTGATAGGTAAGATTGTTAATACTAATGCTACATGGCTTGCAAGTAGAGTTACTAAATTGGGAGGAAAAGTTCGTAGAATAACTGTTGTTGGTGATGATGTTTATGAAATAATATCTGCGATTAACGAGGCAATTAAACGAAAACCAAACCTTATTATAACTACTGGTGGTCTTGGACCTACATTTGATGATAAAACTATGGAGGCATTGGCCAAATTAATTAATAAGCCTTTAAAAATAAATCATGAAATTGCCAACATTATAAGGGAAAGGTGCCTTAGAAAAAACCTTCCAGTTAATGAAAAAAGATTAAAAATGGCATATGTGCCTGAAGGAAGTAAAGTTATTTTAAATAGGATTGGTCTTGCCCCGGGGGTGATTATTACAAAGAATAACGTAAAAATCGTAGCTCTACCTGGAGTCCCTGATGAAATGAAGGATTTATTTAATAGAGGTATAGCCCCATTAATTTGCGGAGAGAAGTTTTTTGAGGAGGAACTTATTGTTGAGGATATTTATGAGGCAGATATTGCCTCAATAATTGATGAAGTTATGAATAAGATTCCAGAAGTATATATAAAATCACATCCCAAAATCGAGGATGATAAAGTTGTGTTAAAATTGCATATTTATAGTAGAAGAAGTCATGAAGTAGTTAAAAATGCAGTTAAAATGATTATTGAAAAAATATGTTTGACTAAGGGAAAGATAAGGCATTGCTTAGCGGGGTGAGAAGATAATTACGTTAATGATTGTAGGTACAGCTGGTTCTGGTAAAAGTGCACTTACAGCCACGTTTTCAGAATGGTTGAAGGATCAAGAAAAGACTGTTGGTATTTTAAATTTAGATCCTGGTGTTCGTTGGCTGCCTTATGCTCCAGATATTGATATTAGGGAATATATTAGTATTGATGAGGTTATGTCAAAATATGGTTTAGGACCTAATGGTGCATTAATAGCATGTATAGATTTAATGGTTAATTATGTCAAGGAATTAAGGGACGAAGTTGAAGATTTAGGAGTAGAGTACTTACTAATCGATACTCCTGGTCAAATGGAGTTATTTGCATTTAGAACATCAGGACCTCTCATAGCATCAAGAATAGTGGGTAATGACATTATTGTTTTATGTTTATTGGATTCATTATTTGCTAAGCGGCCGAGTAGCTTTGCCTCAATTCTATTATTAGCGGCGTCTGTACAATGTAGATTTCTAAGGCCGCAAATTAATGTTATTTCTAAGTCTGATTTACTTACCGTTGAGGAGAAGATGAAGGTGGAAAGATGGATTGAATATCCTGATGAATTAAAGTCTGCAATATTATTAGAAGAAAGCAGAGTTAGTGATAGAGAGTTAGGTAAAAAAATTAGCGAAATCATAAGTGCTGAACTTTTAGCCGACTTGGTATTTACTTCTTCCACAACTTACGAGGGATTTGATAACTTATATGCCATAGTACAGAGAATAATTGGCGAAGTTTAAGAGAAAATATGCAAAAGGTTTAATTGTAAAGTTAAATTAGAGCAAAATGCAGTTTAATTCGGAGGGGCTGAAGTGGATAGAGTTAAGGAGATTTTTAGAAGGGCATTGAACGAAAATAGGAAGTATCTGCTTGAAAGTGAAGCAAAGGAGGTGTGTGCACTATATGGTATTCCAGTTACTAAATTTAAAGTGGCTAGGAATGAAGAGGAAGCCATAAAATTTGCCAATGAAATAGGGTATCCAGTGGTTTTCAAGATAGTTTCTCCAGATATAATTCATAAAACGGATGTTGGGGGAGTAATATTGAATATAAAGAATGACGAAGAAGCAGTCAAGGCTTATAAGCAAATTATGGATAATGTAAAAAAGAGAGTACCCAATGCTAGAATATTAGGAGTGTTCGTTCAAGAGATGACACCAGAAGGAACGGAAGTAATTGTTGGAGCAATAAAAGACCCGCAATTTGGTCCTACAATAATGTTTGGATTAGGCGGAATATTTGTTGAAATATTGAAGGATGTAACATTTAGAATTGCACCAGTAACTAAAGAGGAAGCTGAAGAAATGATTAGAGAAATAAAGGGATATCCAATACTTAAAGGATATAGAGGAAAGCCGCCATGTGATGAGAATGCAGTCATCGATATAATATTGAAAGTATCTAAGTTAGTTACTGATCACACTGAAATAAATCAATTGGATTTAAACCCGATATTTGTTTATGAGAAAGGTGCTAAAGTAATTGATGCGAGGATCATATTAGAATGAAAGAAGTAATGCAAAGTCTATCAATTCTTGAAGAAAAAATAAGAGAGAAAGAACAGGAAATAAAGAGAAGAAAGAATGAAAAAGAAATTATAAAAGAAAACATTAGAAAACTAATTAGTAA
>CAZCCB010000011.1:0-3150 GCA_964497155.1 uncultured Nitrososphaerota archaeon
GCAGTAGATTTCCCAGAACCTTTAGGTCCAACTATTAAAAGTCCACCAATACTTGGATCAATAAGGTTAACTAGGAGAGCAATCTTCAATTTTTCCTGTCCAACAATTGCTGAAAATGGGTAAACTATTCTCTCTTTAGTCATCTATTCTACCAAAATGATTTTCTAAAATCGAACTAATAAATGATGTGGGGATTACTATGAAGCTTGGATTAATATCAGATACACATGACAATTTGAGTGCAGTTGAATCTGCAGTTAAGAAATTTAATGAGGAAAATGTTTCAGCTGTTCTTCATGCGGGAGACTGGTGTGCACCATTCACTTTAGTTAGATTATCAAAGGTAAACTGTAAGGTTTATGGAGTATTTGGAAATGTTGATGGTGAAAGAGATTTCATGAAAATTAAAGCAAATGAAGTTGGAGCAATTATTCTTGGAGAATTTGGGGAGCTTGAATTTAATGGAGTTAAAATTGCATTAATACATGGAAAACATGAAAAAATTGTTGAAGCACTAGCGAAATCTGGCATGTATCACGTAATTATTAGAGGTCATACACATAAAGCCGAAGTAAGGAAATTTAACAATTGCCTAATAATTAATCCTGGTGAAGCTTGCGGATACTTAACTGGTAAGAAAACTATTGCAATATTAGATTTAACTAAAATGACTGCAAAAATACTGGAATTGTCATAATGAGGCTTTAGATATGGAGAATTATTCATTAATCGACCTACATGTCCATAGCCATTTATCAGATGGACTAAACAGTCCATTGGAATTAGCATTTAGAGCTAAGAAAATTGGATTAAATGGAATTGCAATTGTAGATCATGCACCCTCCAAAAATTTCTCCCAAATTATTTCAAATAGATTCAAGGCTTATGAAATTGCATCCAAAAAATCAAAATTATTAGTAATTCCAGGAATTGAATTCTCACTTAATGATGGCCATATAGTAACACTATTCCCCTCCTACAACTTCAACTTGAATATCAATGATAACTTATCTCTAATTGAATTATCAGAGAAAATTAGAGCTATTGGCGGTATTATTATTGCAGCACATATTTTCAGGAAATCTGGACTTAAATTAAAAGTAATGGATTATAAAAAATATTTAGATGCAATTGAAATTTATCCATTAAAATCTAAATTTAAAAGTATTATTAATAGTATAAATCTACCATTAGTAGCTGGCTCTGATGCACATACTAAATACACTCTAGGATTTGCAATAACAAAAATTAGTTTTAAAACTAATTCGATAGTTGATATTATATATGGAATTAAACATGGTTATACTGCTCCCATCATTAGGAAGTCATTTTTATTGAGGAAGTTAATTGACTTTCATAGGTTTATTAATCCAAGATTTATTAAGTCAGCTAGATCCGTATTCTCTTATTTTGCTGAATGCTTCTGGTAACATTTCAATTAAATCACTAGCTAAAATATGATATCCCTTCTCCTGAAATACTAAATCTCCAGCTAATCCATTAATGAATGCAGCTGCGACTGCAGCTTTAAATGGCTCATTATTCCAAGCAAGAAATGTTGCAGTTATTCCTGTAAGTACATCTCCAGTTCCACCAACAGTCATTCCCGGATTACCAGTTCTATTAACCTTAACCTTAACTCCATTTGAAATAATGTCATAATGAGCTTTAAGCAAAATAGTTATACCCAAATTTTTAGCTTCATTTCTTACAATTTCCATTCTTTTCTTCCAACCATTATTTTCTTCGTTTGGAAGTTTAATTCCAGTTAAAATCTTAAATTCACCTGCATGTGGAGTTATTACTCCAATAATATCCCTCAATACATTCTTATCCTTAGAGCATGCCTTTATCGCATCAGCATCAATAACCAGCTTTTTATTCATACTTCTCAATTTATCAATTAAATTTAATACTGAATTCACCACTTCATCTCTAAAGCTAAGTCCAGGTCCTATAATTATTGCATCAGCTCTTTCTGCTTCATTTAAAGCCAATTCCACCCCCTTATCATTTAAATATTCACCATCATATTCACGTACAATTAAGTTCGGAGAATAACTTCTAATCGCATTTGAAATCACTTTAGGAGCAACTATAATTGCTAGATCCGCACCACTACGTAATGTTGCTAATCCAGCTAATGCTGGAGCGCCAGAATAATCCTTACTTCCACCAATAATTAATATTCTACCAAAATCACCCTTATGAGCGGTTAACTTTCTTTCCTTCATGGTTATTAGTACATCTCCTGGACCAGCAAAAAGTTCAGCCTCGACTGGAACACCAATATTAACAGTTAGAAGTTCACCAACATATTTAGAGGCTTTATTACTAAGTAATCCAATTTTAGGTTTATGATGAGTTACTGTTAAATCAGCCTTAACAGCTAAGCCAAGAACCTCACCAGTATTAGGACTAATTCCAGTTGGAATATCAATCGATACAATAAATGCCCCTCTATCCTTAGCCTTATTAATCAATTTAACTGCTTCAGATATTGGAGGTCTAAGAGTTCCTCTTACACCAGTTCCCAGCAATGCATCAACAACTATATCAGCCTTATCTAAAGCCTTAGCCAATAAGTCCATTCTAAGAGAATCCTTAACAATGATCCTATTAATTGAATATTCCATTTCACAAATAACATCCCAATTCCTCTTAGCCTCAAAAGTTCTAATTTTACTTGGATCACCAATTAAAACTACAATTACTTCAGCTCCAAGTAATGCTAAATGTCTAGCAGCAACAAATCCATCACCACCCTTATTACCTGTATGAGCTACAATAACTATCCTCTTATCCTTAACATCAAATTTACTGCAAATAGCTCTAGCAACTTCAGCACCAGCATTCTCCATTAACATTAACCTTGAAACACCCAAATAATCACAATTAACATCAATGGTGAACATCTCTTCAACAGTAATCCCACTATTCAAACTAAATACACCTCAAATAAGCTAATTAAAATCAAATATTATAACTTTAATAATTTACCTAGTCATAAATAGTTAATTTACGAGCACTACTTATTTTTAATTCTTCACGAGCCAACTTCATTAAATCAATACTTGAAATTCTATGATAGCAAGTCACACATAATGGCTTAACGTTTCCGTCATCATCAATATAATTATATAGAGGAAC
>CAZCCB010000011.1:3250-10015 GCA_964497155.1 uncultured Nitrososphaerota archaeon
ATATTTATAAAACCAAATCAAATATC
Organism: uncultured Nitrososphaerota archaeon; assembly: GCA_964497155.1. GTDB lineage: Archaea > Thermoproteota > Methanomethylicia > Culexarchaeales > Culexmicrobiaceae > CAYWZQ01. The sequence goes on from CAZCCB010000011.1 coordinate 3,277, forward strand.
ATTTATCAAGTAAATTAGAGATATATAACTAAAACAATTATAATTTAATAGCCTTGAAAGTTAAATCGCAACTAATAATTGAATTGCTAAAGAAATCTCAGAACAACATTAACATTTCAATTAAAATTTTAGCTGAATCCATGAATCTATCAATCAATCGAATTAAAGAATTACTTGAGGAATTAAGAATGGAGAAATTAATTGAAATACTTCAAATTCAAAATGAAACCTATTGTAAACCATTAAATAGAATACAATTAGCCTACAAAGCAATTCAATTAGGAGCTAATATTAAGCACATAGCATTAGCTCTAACATGGAGGGAATTTGAAGAAATATGCGCACAAGCTTTCATGGTAAATGAATATGAAATTCATAGGAACTTTAGATTTAAAGTATGGAGAAAATATTATGAAATTGATGTAATTGGAATTAAAAAGCCATATGTAATATGTGTTGATTGTAAGAGATGGTCAGCTGGAAGATTCTCAATAATACATAAACATGCCGAGCAACACTATAGTAGAATTAAGGAATTATCCAGAAATAGAGATGCATTACGAAGACTAAGAATTTCCTCATGGAATAAAATAATTTTCATTCCAGTAATATTAACTGTTCATGAAGACAAAGTTTCAATTTACAATGGTATCCCAATAGTACCAGTATTTAAATTTAATAGTTTCCTAAATGAATTACCATTAGGACTAGATTTAATTAAGAAAATAGAAGTTAAGCAAAGCTAAATTAGGTGATAAATTTGCCAACAAAATTCATAGAACTATGCCAGCTATGCGAAAAACTGGCTAGTATTTCAAGTAAAATTTCAAAAATAGACTTAGTTGCAAGCTTTCTAAATAAATTAGATAATAATGAAATTGAACCTGCAGTTAGAATGATTATTGGAAGAGTTTTCCCAGAATGGGATCAGAGAGAATTTGAAATCAGCGGAACAACATTATTTAAAGTACTTCAAAACTTAACCTCAATAACACCACAAGAATATCTAGAATTTTTCAATAAAACTGGAGATGTTGGCTCATGTTTTAAATTAATATTTGAAGTTAAAAGAAAATCTTCACAATTACTATTAATGGAGAAGCCATTAACCATAAATGAAGTCTATAGAATTTTAGAGGAAATAGCTGAAGCAACTGGAACTGGTTCAAGAAGGAAAAAGGAAAGACTATTAAGCTCACTACTAAGTAGAGCTTCACCATTAGAAGTCAAGTACATTGTAAAATTAATTCTTGGTGAAAGAAGACATGGATTTGGAGAAGGATTAATGGAAGAGGCAATTGCAAAAGCTTTCAATATTCCAATTGAAATCATTAGAAGAGCAAACATGCTCATAAGTGATATAGGTCATGTAGCAATTAAAGCAAAAAATTATGGATTAAATGGAGTTAAAAGCATAAATATAACTTTATTTCATCCAATAAAGCCAATGCTAGCTGAAGATGCAGATACAGTTGAAGATGCATTAATAGAATTTGGAGGAATAGCTGCATTTGAAATTAAACCTGATGGAGCAAGAGTACAAATACATAAAAATGGAAATAAAATTGAAATTTATAGTAGAAGATTAACAAATGTCACAAAATCACTTCCAGATATAATTGAAATAGTCAAAAATCAAATCAATGCAAATAAAGCTATCGTTGAAGGCGAAGTAATAGCCATAGGCAAGAATGGTAAACCATTACCATTCCAATATGTAATGCGAAGATTTAGGAGAATTAGAGATATTGAGAAAATGATGATTCAAATTCCAGTTAAGCTATACTTATTCGATATACTTTATGTTAATGGTGAAAGCTTAATAAGTAAACCATATAGCGAGAGGAGAAGTAGGCTTGAAGAGATAGTTGAAACCCAACTATTAATACCAAGAATAGTTACTAAAGACTTTAAAGAGGCAAAAACGTTCTTTGAAGAAGCAATTAGTAATGGACATGAAGGAGTAGTTGCAAAACAATTAAACTCAAAATACACTCCCGGAATTAGAGGGAGGAAATGGCTCAAAATTAAAGCTAAACCACAAACATTAGACCTAGTAATTATAGCAGCAGAATATGGATATGGTTATAGATATAAATGGCTAAGCGACTACTACTTAGCAGCTAGAGATCCAGAGACAAATGAATATCTAGTAATTGGAAAATGCTTCACAGGATTAAGTGATGAAGAAATTAAATGGATGACAGAGCAATTAGAGAAAATAGCATTAATGAAGAGAGGTAGAACAGTAATAGTTAAACCAAAAATTGTAGTTGAAGTAGCATTCTCAGAAATACAGAAAAGCCCACACTATAGAAGTGGATTTGCATTAAGATTTGCAAGAATAATTAGAATTAGAACAGATAAATCACCAGAAGAAGCAGATACAATCCAAAAAGTAAGAGAACTATATGAAAAGCAATTTGAAAGAAAATCAAAAATATAAAGTAGAATTTAACCGAAACAAAAGTATAACTCCAAATATCTAAATATTATGGGGCAAACAATTTGACTGCAAAAACATTTGAAGAAGCATTAAATCAATTAATCGAAAAATACAGAGAAAACTATCCACATAATCCAAAAGGAGTATTTAGATTTCATTTAGAAAAATCCGTTAAGAGTGGATTAAATTTAATTGAAGCTTTCATTAGATTAGCATACGAAAATGGCGTTAAAATAGAATTAGTTGAAACACTTAGGGAAGCAGGCCTAGAATTCAGTGAAGCAATAAAAGAGGCGTCACAAAAATTAAAAAATTGGGAAGATAAATTAAAAAGCCAATTCATTAAATCACCAAGAAAGCCTATCGAGGAACTTGAAGATGAAGAATTAATAAACTATTATAGACAATTAACTAAGAAGATAATTATAACAACAACACCAACAATACCAAACTATAAAATAGTTAGAGTATTAGGACCAGTATCAGGATTAACAATTAGAAGTAGAGGTTTAGGAGGAAAATTAGCAGCTGCAATTGAATCATTAATTGGAGGAGAATTAAAGACTTTAACAATTGAATTTGAAAAAGCAAAATTAGAAGCACTTGCAAGAATGATTGAAAAAGCATTAAAATTAGGAGCAAACGCAATTATAGGAGTAGATTTCGAGACAAGCGATATATTTGCTGGACAAGCAATAGCATTCTCAGCCTATGGAACAGCAGTAATCATTGAAAAAGAGAAATAAATCAAATCATTATAATCATCTATTTCATTACTGTTAAATATTTTAGACCATAAAGTCATTTTGGTGATAATTTGAATAACGAATTATTAAATGAAGTTTTCAATTACATCGATAAACATTATGAAGAAGCAATTAGAGACCTAATAAAATTATGCTCCCAACCAAGCATATCAGCTAGAAATGAAGGATTAAATGAATGTGCAAACCTAGTTAAAGAATTACTTGAAAATATTGGTGCAAAAGTAGAATTATTAAAGATAAATAATGCACCACCATTAGTATATGCAGAACTAACTTCAAATAAAAGCGATAAAACACTATTATTTTACAATCATTATGATGTTCAACCACCAGAACCATTAGAAGAATGGAAATCACCACCATTCAAACCAACAATAAGAAATGATAAGATATATGCTAGAGGAGTATCAGATAATAAGGGTAATATAGTAGCTAGAATAAAAGCAATTGAAGCAATACTCAAAGTAGCCAAAGAATTACCATTAAACATTAAATTTGTAATTGAAGGCGAAGAGGAAATTGGAAGCCCAAATCTACCAAAATATATTGAAAAGTATCATGAAAAATTCAAGGCAAATGCAGGAATATGGGAAAGCGGTTCAAAAAATGCAAAAGAACAATTAACAATCTACTTAGGAGTAAAAGGAATACTCTATGTAGAATTAATAGCTAAAGGACCAAATAGAGATGTACATTCAGCATCAGCAACCCTAATACCAAACCCAGCATGGAAAATAATTAGAGCACTATCAATATTAAAAGATGAAAATGAAAACATACTAATACCAGGATTCTATGAACATGTAAAACCACCATCAAAAGAAGAATTAGAACACATATCAAAAATAGAATTCGACACACAAAAACTGAAAGAAAACCTAGGACTAAAACAACTACTCCTAGGACTTGAAGGTCAAGAAGCACTTAAAAGACATCTATACTCACCAACATGCAACATATGCGGACTAATCTCAGGATATACTGGTCCAGGAGGAAAAACAGTATTACCATCAAAAGCAATTGCAAAAATAGACTTCAGACTAGTACCAAATCAAGATCCAGAAGACATATACAATAAATTAAAGAAATACCTAAAATCAAAAGGCTTCAATGACATAGAAGTAAAATTACTAGGAAAACTATATCCAGCAAAAACACCATTAAACTCACCAATAGTAAAAGCAACAGTAAATGCAGCAATAAAAGTCTATGGAAAACCACCAGTAATATATCCAACAATGGCCGGATCAGGACCAATGTACCTATTCATAAAGAAACTAGGAATACCAATATCATCAACAGGAGTAGGATACTACGCATCAAGAGCACATGCACCAAATGAAAACATAAGAATAAAAGACTTCATAGAAGGAATGAAACACGTAGCAGCAATAATCCATGAATACTCAAAAATCAAAGAATAAACGGTGAAAAATTGAAAACATACACACTAAAAGAAAAACCAGAATACAAATCAAAACTAAAAACATTCCTAAACAAATCCCTAGAATACGACTTCATAACAAACCACATGCTAAAAAGATGCATATTCCAAGACCCAAACCAAAATCCAAACCAAATATACCTAACAATAGAAAATAAAAAGCTAATAGCAATCCTAATAACAACAGAAAGAATAAAAGAACCAAAAGAACTAATAGAAAAACAAAAACACATCCTATGGATAAAAACAATAGCAATACATCCAAAATACAGAACAAAACAATTATTCAAAAAACAATTAGAAATAACAATAAACCAAGCAAAACAAAGAAATAAAAACGAAATAAGAATAGCAAACTTCGCAAGCTGGTACTTCCACCCAGGAATAGATATCAAATACGAATACTACCTCCAAAACTATATACAAAACAACTTCACCAAATACAATGAAGTAATAGACTATCACATAGACCTAAAAAACTTCAAAATCCCCAAAAGAATAAAAATACTATACAAAAAACTAATCGAAAACAATTACAGATTCAAACAAATCAAAAACATAGAAAAAACAAAAACAAAAGAAATAACAAAAATAATAAACTTCATAAAACAAAACTTCTCAACAAACTGGGCAATAGAAGCAAAAATGGCACTAAAAGAACCAAATGGCGGACTATGGATAGCATACAACAATCAAAACCAAATAATAGGATTCTCAGCCTACAGCGCACTAGAACCAAACTGGTTCGGACCAATAGGAGTAATAGAAAAAGAAAGAAGAAAAGGAATAGGAACAATACTACTATACAAAGCACTAAATTCAATAAGACTAAACGGAATAAGATACGCAACAATACCCTGGACAAACCACCTAAAATTCTACACCCAACTATCAAACATCATTGAAATAAGACACTACTGGCAACTAAAACAATCAATAACATAGAATACATAAACAACCTAAATAACAAAACAAATTTTAAACTCCAAAATTTAAAGCAAAAACAATCATTCAATAAATATAACCCTTTTTTAAAGTTTATATTAAACAAAACTTCATATAAGTAGAGGAAAATCGGCGAAAAATACTCTTACAAAAGATTTCATGTAAACATAATAACATAGTAAAAATAAATATCACTTAAAACATAAAATAAAATACTTCTTTTATTCTTTAAAAATAACTAGATAAATTATCTAATAAACAATAAAAAATCAATAAGAAAAATATTTGAATTAAAAAATAGAAATTATCACAACTAAAATAATATTTAACTAATCTAAAAATAAAATAGATTAACAATTCACCACTTTGTTCTTCCAAATTTTCAAAACAGCAATTTCACAGTTTTGGAAAAAATAAAAAATATAAAGTAGACTATACACAATTTTCATTGAAATAAAAACTCGCATAGGAGGATGAAAAATGTTCGGTTTAATTTATAGAGACGATGATGATGGAAGAGAACCAATTGACGATCCATATCCAAATTAAAACAATAATAATGATGATAAAACAATTAATTTTCTTATTTTATTTTAATTGTTTACGAAAAATTTTATATAGAATATATAATCGTTACATAGTATGGAGTGAGTCTTTATGTTCACCACTGCTGAAACCGATATGAACAAGTATATAGAGTATTTGAATTCATTGAATGAGTTTACTGCTAAATTAATATCAATTACCTCTAAAACCAATCCTAGAAATATTTCTGAAATAGCTCGTGCTATAGGGCTTTCTCCCTCATTAGCTCATTATCATTTTAAACGCTTAATAAATAAAGGACTATTAAAAATAGTAGCTAAAATAAACTTCAATAAAATAGGATTAAGATTAGCATTTGTTTTTATTGATGCATACTTAAATAAAATTAATTTTCTAAAATATCTACTAAAAAATAATAGTTATATAAAGTATATTGTTCCATGTTATGGACGTGCCAATGGATTTTATGTTGAGGCTGCAATTCCCTTTGGTAGGGAAATTGACTTTCAGAATTATCTTAGTTTAATGAAGCAATATAATATTATAAAAAACTTTGAATTGAAATGGATAGATCATACAGTTTATGTATCC
>CAZCCB010000011.1:10025-26199 GCA_964497155.1 uncultured Nitrososphaerota archaeon
TCACATAATTTTAACTTACCTCCAGATGTTATTACTAATTTTACTCCAGATGATACTGATATATTTATTTTAAAAGAACTAGAGAAAGATGCTCTCATAAGTTTTAAGAAAATTGCTGATAAATTAAATACGACATCACCTGCAATTAGATATCATTACTATAATCATATCATGAGATTTAAATTAATAGCTGGCTATAGACCTGTAATATTTCCATATCCTATTGAAGTTTCAGATATGCATATCTTTAGGATTGTTCCGTATGATGATGAGCTCATGGGGAAGTTTATTAATTCATTGAATGAAAAACCATTCTGTTCTATGGTTTCAATAACTGGTGGTAGTAGAGAACTAATTATGGATGTTCATTTGCCTAAAAGTGAGCTTATGAATTTCATTAGAACTTTAATTAAATTAGCAGATATTGGCGTAATTTCTGATTTTAGTTACGTAACTTTAGATATAAAATCATTCAACAAGTTCACAATACCATTTAAACTATATAAAAATGGCAAATGGATTTATCCACACAGCAAATTCATAGATGATGTTGAAAAAATAGCCAAGAAGATTACTCATTTACATAAGGCTTTTCAAACTGTATAGTGGCTTAGGTATTGTTGAGAGTAAAATTGAAGTAATTGCTTTATCTATTATTCTACACCACTTACTTCACTATACTTCGCCCTCCAAGTTTACTAGTAAGTTTAGGTGATTATTATGGCGTGGAAGAGAATGTATGAAGCCACATTAAAGTCCATAATTGATACTAATAACTTAGAAGAAATTTCTCTTCAAATAGCCGAGAAATATCTATACTACTTCTTTACTAAAACAATTAAGAATATTACAGTTGAGGTTCAAAGATATAATAAGTTATGTGATGATGTTAAATTATTCTATAATATAGGATATATTTTTCATAGTAGGGCTTTTAATTCATTTATTAAAAATCCATTTGAACATATTAAGCAGGTATTGGCTGGAAAAATTGTTAGAGCAATTAATAGACGTATGAAGGTTAAGCGTTTCAATCAAATAGCCAAACTAACTGTTAAGAAATGCATTGACACTAATATGAGAATACTATTTCAAAACTTTATAGCATTATCAATACTATATAATTTGCATGATACTGATTTAAAAATTGTTTATCCAGAAAATTCTTGGGTTCATTTGGATAGGAAGGGTCATCAGCATGGAGGGGTTATTCCGCCAAATTATATAATTAAAGTTAATGGTAAATATTTCAGCTTTTTTATTGAAGCTCCAAGACCAATAAATTGGAGCTTACCAGTAAAATTTGGTGAGCCATTACCATTACATGCTGCTCCTAGACCTGATTTAATGATTTATAATGGTTGGATTGAAAATATTGTTGAGAAATCCAATTCTCATCAACTTATTAAGCCTCCCAAATTCATTTTGGAATGTAAGGAGGTTGATGGTTGGTGGAGGAATGTTAGGAAATCTAAGGGTGCTGGTAGAATTATTAGGAGTAAGGAGGATTTAGATGCTGTTCAAGTTATTGAATTATATTATAAACTTTATAAACCTGAAAAGGTCTTTGTAATATCTAAAGTTAAGGTTCCAAGGGGAGTTAAATATAAGTTGAGTTTGAGGGGTGCAGATACAATTGATAATACTAATTTAAATCCGCTTGCAATTAAACGTTTAACTGAATATATAATTAATAGTTAGTCATTGTTTATTCATTTTTAATTCAAGTGGATATCTAAGTATAGCTGCAATTCCACCTAAATTTTTCAATCTAATCTTAGTATCATAAATTGAACTGAAAATTTTAATTTCAGCCTTCTGCTTCTCGGCCATTTTTAATAATTCTTCAATTTTCTTTCGTAATTCTTCATTTGGATGTCTAACTAGATCACTTATAATCATTAATTTTTTCACTGCCCTAGCCTTAATTGCATTTTCAACATTTTCAAGTCCATAAGCAACATATCTTGAATCTTTAGATAAATAATACATAAATTCATCGAGAAGTTTTTCTTCAACTACAATGTCATGAGCTTTTAATGCTTCAATTAATGCTCCCCTCTTAATAACTTCACGAATACCCTTAACTCCACCCCAAGAAGTATTTTCCATAAATAATTTAATATTACTCAGTCTACTATCTTTCTTAAGCATATCATATAGGTATTCTTTAATGAATCCAGGTCCAGCCACAATAATAATATTTATTTTTAATCTTGAAATTAAACCTATTATTTGATTTAAAATTTTATTTAATGCATTTTCCATTGCCTTTGCTCTTGCTTCTGCATCAAGTTTCCCCGGTAGTCTAAGATATTCCTCTGATATGACTTGTATGCCATATCCTTTTATTATTCCAATGCAGTATTCTTCATCATCTAATGTTATTATTAATACTGGAATTGAAACTCTATTACATGCATCAATTATTCTTTTAAAATCATTTTCACTCCATCCATCCTCCCTAAATATTGTTATGGTTGATCCAATATCGATACCTAAAGTATGTCTCTGTCCTTCTAAATCCAATTCTTTTGGTCCACTAATAATTATTCCATGAACTCTAAGTCTAGTTGTAAATGGTTGATATTCCCACCATTCAACTTTAACTCCAAGAACCATTCCCTTCCTCTTACTACCACTCCTAGTCTTTAATTCACGACTAGTTCTAGCATAAACTAAATCTCCCTCCTTAAGTACACTATTAAGTATCCATAGGTCATCTTCACTTTCAATTTTCAATTTTAATGTTCTTAATTTCTCGTCATGTGCTATAAGCTTCAATTTAAGGCACCCTAGCCAATTAATGATAAATGGATTAATAAAATAAAAATAATTCATCTTAATTAAGATTTAGTGAGGCGTATCTAATTGATCATATTAAGTAGGCCTCCTAGAATTAAGGTTTTAGAAGCTCTTGGATGTATTGCTGATGGTAGAATTAAAGTTATTAATGAAAATTATGTTAAAGTAACTTCTAGTCTTGGAGATAAGACATATAATGTTTATGTTGATTTGAATAGAGGTGTTGCTTATAGTGATGATAATGGAACTAAATATAGAAATTACATTGGCTATCCAATAATAGCATTATTAATGATTAAGGGGGTATTACCATATAATAAGAGGATTAGTGAAGCTTTGAAGGGGATTCCATGGAAAATTTTGAATGAGAAATATAAGAAGTATGCTTTGGTTGAAAGGGAAGTTTTGAAAATAGCTAGATCTAAAGGTATCAGTTCAAGTGAGCTAATGAGTTTCGTTAAAAAGGTTATGAATAAGATTAGTGAATTAAAATTGGAGAAACTTAATTCGCTACCATTAGAAGTTTACAAGTCCCCTTAAGTATTAAGCTATTTCAGGCATTTCTTTACCTCTCAATTCTCTACCCATAAGTGTAGCTAATGCTCCAATAATATGTATTATTGCGAAAAATGTAAATGCAAAATACCAGCCTCCAATTGAAATTAAGCTTGGCACAATATATGGTCCTAAAATTGCACCAATTCTACCAATCGCTGATGCCCATGATGATCCTATACCCCTAATATATGTTGGATATTGTTCTGGAGTATATGTATAGAGTGCTGCCCATGAACCTAAATCGAAGAATGAAAGTATGCTTCCCCATAATGTCATTTCCATAATATTAGTTGAATTTGCATACATAAATGATGAAATTCCAGTTAAAGCTAAATATGAACTTAAAATTACCTTCCTACCCAATTTTTCAACCAATATTACTGCACTATAATATCCTGGTATTTGAGCTAGAGTCATAATTAATAAGTATTGAAAGCTCCTTATCAATGGCACTTTGGCTGCCAATATGCTTTTTGGAAGCCATATGAATATCCCATAATATCCCATTGCAATTGTAAACCAAACAATCCATAATGCTAAGGTTACAATTCTATTTTCACTTGAGAATAATATTGATGCCTGCTCATTTAATTTTGGCTTTAAAGATTTAATTCTAGGTAGTTTTAATCCATACTTATTAGCAATATTTAGAGCTTCATCCTTCCTTCCAATTAACATTAGGTATCTTGGAGATCTAGGTATTAACGGGTAAGCTATTAATATTAGTATTAATGCTATAATTCCAGTTACTGTCATGGCTAATTGCCAATTAGCTCTCGAAATTATTATCCAAGTAATTATTAATGCAATTAACCATCCATAAGCCCAAAAACTCTCTAAAAAACAGATATTCATCCCCCTATCCTCAGGCTTTGAGAGTTCAGATATTAATGTAGCTAATATTGGTAGAAATCCTCCAACTCCAATACCAGCAAGTACTCTTAAAATAAACATTGATATGAAGCTTCCATATAGAAGGTATACTAGTATATTTGAAATTGAAGCTAATAATGCCAATATAATGCATGTCTTCTTTCTACCAATTCTATCTGCAATTGGTCCACTAATTGAAGCTCCAATGAGCATGCCAATGGTTGTTGAAGCAGCCATTAACTGAATTTCAATTCCAATTAATTTTAAAGATGATATTATTGCTGGTAAAGTGAAACTTAATACTCCAACGCACATCGAAGCTGAAGTCCAAATTAAACCTCCAATTGAGGATAATTTAATGTTCATGCATTATCCTCCAAGCAATTATCAGGATAAGAATAATGAATCGCAAAATTTATAAGTTATATAGGCAAGTTTGCCTATGTGATTTCCCCTAGGAAAATTGCGCTGATTGCAAATATGGCTGCCTCTGCAGTTGCTTTAAGGTTAATTAAGCATATAATTGCAGGTCCAATTCAATTCATTAATATTCCATGCATGTTCGCAATAATTTCTGGAACTATTTTCGGTCCAATGTATGGCTTGCTTGTAGGTTTTCTTTCCTTCATAGTTTCAGATATATTTCTAGGATTGGGTTTATGGAGCTTTATTACAAGTAGTCTTTGTGGTTTTATTGGATTTTTAAGCGGTATAATTTGGAAGGGTAAATGTACTTCCAAAGCTGAAGTTTTAATTATTTCATATTTACTATTGCTAATGTATGATATTCTCTCATCAACCATACTTTATCTATTATTTATGCCTCCACTAGAAGCTTTTATTATAAGTATTATTGGATTATTTCTTCCAGTTATGGGTGGTTATTTATATGCAGTTGGCCCAATAACTGAATTTTCATCAGCATTTCTAACCTCAATTATAATTTTTAAGGTTAATGGGGTGAGTAGAATTGTTAACAAATAGGTATATTTGGATTTTAACTGGATTAATTCTTATTTGGGCTATAATTTCAACTAGTTTTGCAGTTCAATATTATTATAAGTATAATGAAGTTTCCAGTTTATATCATAATGCTATGAAAACCATTGATACAATTAATAGTAATATTAAGTCTAAATTGAAGAACGTTTTTTCAATATTAATGGATACTATTGATATGGCTAATAATGCTGGTGAATTTAATATTTCGAGCAACGTTGAATATTGTCTTAAAGATTTAAAGGAAATTTGCAATATTATTGGTGGTAAAATAACTATTAATATTGGTATTGATTATGGTAATGGAACTAGAATATGGTTTAATTCCACTGAAATTAATTTTGGGGATACATTATTTAATGCTACATTGAAAATAGCTAAGGTTAATTATACCATTTATCCATTTGGAATTTTCATTAACTCAATAAATAACGTTTCAAATGACCCTAAAAGTGGTATGTATTGGATTTGGTGGTATTGGGATGATGAGTATAAAGTATGGAAGTTAGGTCCAATTGGATGTGATAAATATGTTTTAAGTGATGAATCAATTGTAATTTGGATTTATGAAAGTACTCTATCATGGCCTCCAAAGCCTCCATAAATCAATTAGTCTTTTAAGTTAAAATTAACAATTATTATATTGATATGTCAACTACAGTTATTGAAGATATTTTGGCTAGATGGAGGAAGAAGCCTAGAGGTCCAGTTCCTAAAATTAGTTTAATTAAGATTTTATGTGCATTAAAGTTAATTGAAATTAAGGCTCCAATTGGTAGATATGAATTATCTAGAAGGCTTAATTTAAGTCAGGGTATTATTAGAGGTTTAATTAATAGGTTTAAGATTAGGGGGATAGTTTTAGTTTCAAGAAGAGGTTGCATTTTAACTGATTATGGTAGGCGCGTATTATATGAATTTTTGGAGAGTAGAGGTATTGTTGATGCTAAATTTCTCGATTCAAATAAAATTACTAATTTAGCTCCTGGACCAGTTGTTTTTGGCGTTAGGGTTTCTAAGTGTAGTGATTTTATTGAGAGTGGTATTACTCAGAGGGATGCTGCAATTAAGGCTGGTGCTAGTGGTGCGACTACTCTTATTTACATAAATGATACTTTAAAGTTTCCAGGTACATTTGAAGATGTTTCTAAGATTTATCCTAATGAGGCACTATATATTATTAATGAATTAACTCCAGTTAATGGTGATGTAATTATATTGTGTTGGGCTAATGATTTAGCTAGGGCTTTTGAGGGTGCTGTTTCAGCTGCATTAACCATAAAGTTTATTTCATAATTGCTTTATTTCCAGCCATATTTACCAATTAATGGTACATAGAGTACTTCATCAATTACCTTAACTTCATAATTGTCATTGCCATGTTTTGTTACTAGTGTTAATTTTTGAATTTCATTAGGTCTACCGATTGGTGCAATTATTTTTCCTCTAATTTTAAGTTGATTTAATAATGGTTTTGGAATTTTCGGGCATGCTGCAGTTATAACTATTTTATCATATGGAGCATATTTTAGATATCCAAGTGTTCCATCTCCTAAAATAATTATCATATCCTTATATCCTAATCGCAGTAGGTTATTTTTAGCATATTCATAAGTTGCTGGATTTATTTCAATTGTAACTACTAATCCTTCTTCTCCAACAATTTCTCTAGCTAAAGCTGCACCATAACCTGAGCCTGTTCCTATTTCAAGAACTTTATCTCCAAATTTTAATTCAATTGCTTCATAAAATAGTGGATAGCTATGTGGACATGATATTGTTTGATTCCTACCATTTCCTGGCAATGGGAATGGTAATTCATAGTATGCATAATCTCTATAGCATTCCGGTATGAATTCTTCTCTTGGAACTTTCAGCATTGCATTTATCAATCTCTCCGACTTCAATAGTCCCATTCTAATTAATCTTTTAACCATTAATTCTCTTTCACGTTTAAATTGCTCTTTAGTTTTATATGATTTTGGTAATGGTGGTGGTATTGGCCATCCTAAGCTCATTAATCTAATTCTCCAGTTAAATAGTATACCAATGCATTTCTAACACATTGAATATCCCTTAAGTATACATGCTCATTTACTCCATGATAATTTGTACCTTGCCTTAATGGTCCATAACTTATGGTTGGTATTCCCTTAGTTGCAAAGTATCTTCCATCATTACCTCCAAATTCACCTGCAATTGGTATATTAGTTCCATAAGCCTTACTAGCTGCTTTCTGAAATCTTTTAGCCATTGGGTGATTTGGATCAATATACCAATTACCTCCCCCAACAACATTAATTAATTCTGCATCAACTTGCGTTTCCTGTTTAACTGCCATGAAAAATGATTTTAATTCATTTAATGCTTCATTAACATCTTCATCTGGAAGTACTCTTAAATCAAATTTAGCTATAGCTTCACCTGGAATAACATTCTCCTTTTCACCTGCCCTAAGTATTGTTATTGAAAATCTACCCCAAAGATATGGTAATGGTGATCCAGGTGGTGCAGGTATTTTTGAAATCTTCCTAGCTCTAATTTCAGAAAATCTTCTAAATTTATCTAGAAATGTTATTAATCCATATATTGGATTTGAATATAAATGTGGATATGCTGCATGACCCTGCTTACCCTTAACTCTTATTGTCCCCCTAATAATACCTGAAGCTCCAATTGAAACTGCTTCTGGTCCTCCATCAAGAATTATTACTTCATCACATTTCACTTTAATTACATTAGCCAAATATCCTATACCAAATCTTCCACCAACTTCCTCATCTGGACTGATCATTAACTTAACATTATATTTTGATTTATCTCCAACTCTTCTTAATGCTCCAAATGCAGTTGCAATTGCACCTTTATCATCTGAAGCTCCTCTACCATATGCTCTATCTTCAACTATAGTTAATTTAAATGGTGGATAACTCCATCCCTCACCTGGAGGGACTACATCATAATGAGTAACTATGCCTAGGGTTTTTTCAGCTCCAACATCAAGTATAGCTATAATATTTGGTCTAGGAATTCCATCTCCAGCATAATCCTTACTATCATAAACTTCAACTTTAAGTCCAATTGCCTCAGCTTCCTCTTTTAAAACATTTGCACATTCAACATAGCCAGTCTTTTTCATGACATCAGTATCAATTTCAACAATCCTCTTTAAAATGTTCAATTCATAATCAACATCATACATGTTTAATTCACCAATATAATCTAAGTTAAGGGGAAATACATTATTTTTGTTCACCAATTAATGTTAATGTAATTCCAATTAGAGTAATAATTATTGCAATAATTGAGTTTAAACCTATTTCTTGATTAAGTATTATTTTAGCTAAAATTGAAGCTCCAACTGGTTCACCTAAAGTTACAGTTGTAACTGCAATTAAGCTTAGATATTTCAATGCGTAATTGAGCATACTATGGCCAAGTAGCATTGGAATGATTGCTAATGCAATAAATGCAATCCAAGTTCTAAATCCATAGTTTACTATATTTAGTTGAATGGTTAATGAATAGGTTAATAGTATTATGGCGGCCCAACTATAAACCATTCCAGTATAAGTTAATGTATTCATTATCTTCCTCAATTTCCTACCAATTGCAAAGTATATTGCTACTGTAATTGCGCCTATTAGTGCATAAATTAGTCCTATAAATCCAAGTTTCTCCTCTATTTGAAATGAAATTCCCGCTAAAAGACTTATACCTAAAATAGCTATGATAGCACCAATTAACTGAATTTTTCTCGGTTTCTCCTTTAATATTAAGGTTGATAGTAATGCTGAGAATAGTGGATGTGAATCAACTATCGTTGTACTAATTGCTACTGGGATCATAAATAATGATTCCATCCAAAAAGTGAAATGCATAGCTAAGCATAATCCAGCAATAAATGTTAACAATCCGATTCTATAATTAAATTTAATTTCACTCTTAGTTAACACTACTCCAATCCAAGTTAAAATTGAGGATAATATTAATCTCCATAATGCACAAATTATTCCTGATGCTTCAGATAAAATTACTATTATTGAGGCGAATGAAACACTAATAACTGCTATTCCAAGTGAAGTCCAAGCCTTTAATTTTTCTGATATTTGCATTAAATTCAGCTACCCTTTCTCCATTAATATTTTTTCAAGCCAATTAAATTTCTCCTTGAGAAGCTTAGTTACCTCTAAATTATATGGACATTTTTCTTCACATTGTTTGCAGTTTAAGCATTTTGGAAGTGTTTCTTTAGCTTTTTCATAAATTCTTTTAACAGCATCACTTATTCCCATTCTCTTAACAAATGATTTAATTCTCAATAATGAGCTAATTGGTATATCCTGTGGACATGGCATACAGTACATACATCCTCTACAAAACACTTTATCTAAATTCCTCCTATCATCTTCAATAATTCTTAATTCCTCATCTGTAAGCTTAATTTCCTTAAATACTGCTCTAGCATTCTCTTCAACCTCCATTATGCTATGCATACCTGGAATTACAACTGAAATTGGATATTGAATTACGAATTTAAGTGCAGCAGATGCACTTGAAAGTTCGCCTCCAGCAATTGGTTTCATAACTATCATTCCAATATTAAGCTCCTTAGCCTTTGGAATCAATTCTCTTTCAGCTCCAATTGAAAGATAATTAAATGGAAATTGAACAGTATCAAATTCACCTGTCTCAATAGCTTTAACTAAAACATCCATTCTATGACCAGTAATTCCAATAAATCTAATCTTACCCTCTTTCTTAGCATCCTTTAATGCTGCCAATGCACCATTTGGACTAAGAACTTTCTCTAAAGTTTCAAAATTATTTACAGCATGAAGCTGCCATAAATCAATATAATCTGTCTCAAGCTCATTTAAACTGGTTTCCAAATCTTTCATTGCATTATCGTAAGTTCTTGAAGCAGTCTTAGTAGCAATATAGACTTGATCTCTAACGTTCTTCAATGCAATACCAATTTTATGTTCACTATCCCCATAATTTCTGGCAGTATCATAAAAATTAATTCCAATTTCAAAAGCCCTACGAATAACTTTAACAGCTTCATCTAAACTTAAAGTTCTAATTGGAATGCCGCCGAAACCTAAAACTGACACTTTAATTCCAGTCCCACCTAGAACTCTATACAAGAATTATTCCTCCATAAACATTCATTAATTATTGATACATTATTTAAAGTAAATAAGCTTATAACTTAAATATCTAACCATACTAATTATAATGAAATATTGGGTCGATGAATATGATTAGCGAAGTATGGATTACTGAAGATTGCATGAATACATTACTAACTATTGCTAAACATGCTCATCCCAATGAAACCCTATTGCTCTTAAGAGGTAAAATTAGACGTGGAATTGCATTTGTAGAGGAGGTGCTAATTCCACCACCAATCTATACAAGTCCATCATCAATAGCAATAAATCCATATCGATTACCAATAGATTTCACCATAATAGGAATAGCTCATAGTCATCCAAATGGAAGTTTGAGACCATCAATGGAAGATTTATCAGCAAAATATAAGTATATTTTAATGATTATGGGTTATCCTTATGAATCAGAATTAAATTTAGCTGCATATACTTATGATGGTAGACGATTGAAATTAAGAATAATTTAAATTAATTATAATTAAACTTAAATTCATGAATTAAATTAATATCTTGAATATTTGAGGGAAACTCTATGAAGAGGATTGGTAGATTTTATCATATGCATAAGCGTAAAAGGGTTGGTAAGTTTATTCCTTTAAGGAGGATTAGAAATCTTGGTTGTAAGAATTAATGTTAAAATTAAATTTAAAGATAAATTTATTATTACTAGTGCAATTGCAAATTCTGGTTATGAAACCGATGAACCTGAGGTTATTCTTCCAATTAAGGTTGCCGAGAATCTTGGAATATATCCAAAGCTTCCTAATGGGGTTATTGTTGAAGAGTATTTAAGCATTGGACGGAGAGTTATTGAAACATTTCTCATTAGGAATGCTCTTGAAGTATTAGTTTTATCTAATGATCGTAATGTTGGTCCAATAATTGCTAATGCAGTAATTACTCCTGGTGAAGATGAAGTTATTTTAAGTGATAAAGCTTTAGATGAATTAAAAATTTGCTTAATTAAACCTGGTGAAGGATTATGGAGGTTCATTGATGATAAAAATAATGTTATTAGAAAAAGCGTGAGAGCTGTTAGATGGACTTAATTTTCTCTTTAGACCAATCTAGTAATAGTGCTGGCATATATTCAATCATTTTTCTTATTCCCTCAACTTCAATGAATTCATTTGGTGCATGTGCTCTTCCACCATAACCTGGACCAGCCATTACTATTGGTAGTCCAAGTTTCTTGGTGAATAGGTATGATGGTGCGGATCCAGTAATAGTGGTCATGGTATATGCTTTCATACCGATATCACTATATGCTTTCCTAGCTGCTTTTGCAATATGAGTTTCAGCTGAAGTTCTACTCCAATCATACATATCATGAACTTCAATTTCAATCCAATCCTTATATCCCATAACTTCAATATGCTTCATAAATTTCTCCAAAGTTTTCTCTGGATTCATATTTGGAACCAATCTAATATCCATTTTAGCTGAAACGCTTGATGGAGTAATTGTTTTGGTTCCAGGTCCAGTATGACCACCAATTATTCCATCAACATTAATGCTTGGCCTAAAGAATACTTCAATATAAAGCTCTCTACCTGAACCTCTAATCTTCTTTATACCATGCATTTCAGCTAATTCTTTAATATCAACTGCCTCCATAAGTTCAGGCAAATATTTTAAGTCTTCTTCAGTTGGAGTAATTACATCTTCATAAATCCAATCGACAAGTATGTTGCCATTTTTATCCTTTAATGTTGAAATGAAGTTTGCAAGTATTTCAATTGGATTATAATGCATTTGAACCAAACTACTATGAACATCATATTCACTAGTCTTAATTTTAACTTCAAGATAAATTATCCCCTTATTGCCAAGAATAACTTTAGGCTTACCCTTAGGTCTCTCAGTTGGAAGCATAAAGAATGCTGCATCATATTTACTCAATTCATCCTTCTTATCCTCAATTAATTTAGGCATACTGGGACTGCCAAGCTCCTCTTCACCCTCAAGAATAAAGCATAAATTAACTGGTAATTTACCAGTAGCTTTCATTAAAGCTTCAATTCCGAGAAGCATGGACATGAGTGGAGCTTTAGTATTGACAGCTCCTCTAGCAATAACTTTACCCTCAATAATTTTAGCTTCAAATGGAGGTGAAATCCATTTATCTAATGGCTCAACTGGCTGTACATCATACATGTTATAAAGTATAAGAGTTCTATCAGCATCACTATCAAGATAGCCATAAACAATTGGATGACCACCATATCTTAATAATTTAGCTTCAATACCAAAACGTTCAACTAGAAAGTTTCTTAAAAATTTAGCAGTTTCTTCAATACCTTCACCAGTAGCAGAAATACTTGGCATTTTTAAGAAATTTAGTACTTCATTAAGATAATCATTCCATTTCTCACTTATCAAGCTAATTACTTTATTTAGCATGCTAAATTCACCATGTAATATATCTATAGACTTAAATTTAAATAATGTTAATTAAATCTAGACTGGCATTAATATTTAAATTAAATTTACTAATAATTCTAGGTGAGAATATGATTGACATTATAGGATTGCTTTTCTGGATTTTCATAATAATATCAGTGCTTTGGCCGCAAATACAATATCGAAATATTCAAGCTGCAAGACTTAACTTAATAAGGAAAATAGAGAAGAAAACTGGTTTCAGAGTTATTACTATGATTCATAGGCAGGAGAGCGTAGGTTTCTTCAAAATACCTGTATATCGATTTATTGATATAGAGGATTCAGAAGCAATTTTAAGAGCAATTAGACATACACCACCAGATAAGCCAATAGCATTAATAATACATACACCAGGCGGATTAGTATTAGCTGCTTCACAAATAGCTGAAGCATTAAAAAGGCATCCAGCAAAGAAAATAGTAATAGTTCCACATTATGCAATGTCAGGTGGAACATTAATAACATTAGCAGCAGATGAAATATGGATGGATCCAAATGCAGTATTAGGACCATTAGATCCACAATTAATGAAAGGAAATACGGCTTTACCTGCACCATCAATAATTAGAGTTGTAGAGCAAAAGGGTGTTGATAAAGTTTCAGATGAAACATTAATATTAGCCGATGTAGCTGAAAAAGCAATAAAGCAAATGCAGGAAATTATAATAAATCTAATTAAAGATAAATATGGAATTGAAAAGGCAAAGGAAATAGCAATAAAACTTACAAGTGGAGAATGGACTCACGATTATCCAATAACAGCTGAAAAAGCATTAGAATTAGGATTACCAGTAAAAATTGGATTACCACCAGAAATCTATAAGTTAATGGAATTATATCCACAAGCACATGCACATAGACCAGGAGTAGAATTCATACCATATCCATATATGCCAACACCACCAACAAGGAAGCATGAAGTAAAATAATTCCTTATTTTTATAATAACAAATTTATTTTAATTTAAATATAGTTCAATTGGCAGTCGATGAAGAAGCCGGGACTAAGTTGCGAATTAGATGAGCGGCGTCTCGACATCTGAGACTGCCATATTATTTTAAATACTTAATAATTATCATTAATAGTATGCTTAATACGATGGTAATAATTATAGATTGGTAAATTACATCCTTATGAAATAAGTTCTTCCTATAAATTAATCTAATATGATCTACTTCAACAATTATTTCCGCATTAAGAATTTCAACATAGAAATTTACCCATCGTAATTTAATCCAATTAGCATTACCAAATAATTCTTTACACAAATTCCAAGAATTTATTAAATATGGCATTAAATTGATTTCAAAATCATACCATTTATTCGCTCCTATCTGATAATAACTGTATATGTTATGGGTATCATTATCATATTCTGGAGCTCTAAACTTAAGTTGATCATCAAGGAAAATTAATTCACCATTCTTAGTTAATCTAACTCTAAGAAATGTAATTTCAAATTGAAAATTAGTATCATAAATATTTGTTGGAGCACTATAATTTCTCCCCTCAACTTCAAAGAATAATGCCAAACCAATTTGAACATGACATAAATGATTTTCTTTCTCCATCCATTGGGGAACATTACCTGAGAGGAAATTTATTTTAGATCTTTTCAATTTAATTTTAAGAATTAAATCATAATTATTATAATCTTTATTTGGATAAATTACTATCTCATTTTTAAGTGGTGGTTCATATGCATATTTCCCCCATCCATGCGGATATTCTCCTTGATGAATAAATCCCCAACATAAATTACTATCATTAACATTATCAACTATATGGATGACAATAATATCGTTATTAATATTAATATTTGATTTCCTAGAATTCTCTTGATATGAATTAATATCCCAATATTTCCTTGCATCATTGAAATCATAATCATAAACTATTTCCTTAATTGTTAACATACTGAAATAGAATAAACCTGAAACGAATATTAGTGATAAACTAACTATTATAAATATGGCTTTAATAATCTTTATTTTACCCATTATTATCCATAATATTTGAATATTCCTCTCCATTAATTTCTTTTCATTAAATTCAATTGAATCATATTTAATCTTAATATTTCAATTAACATATTATTTTAATAGTATCCGATAATTTATGATTTTGGAGGTAGAGTTCTATGGGTTGGAGGCCGCGTAATGAGGAGTATAGATTTGGAAGAAGAACTGCTAGAAGATTATTAGCATCTAAAATTGTCAAATCTATAGCGGTAATTGTTATTATTATTCTATTAATTTTCATTGGAATTAGTGCTACATTAGTTACTATGATAAGTGTAGGTGAGGTTGCAATTGTAGTTGATCCAATATCTAAAAATATGTGGACTGTTGGTGATGGAACGTATTCAACATGGTTTACTAGACCGGTATGGACTTATGTAGTTAAAGTTTATGTTGCAACCGATACAGTTCATATGTGGACTGATGAAACTACTGGTGAAACTGGAGATTTCCCAGCAGTAGGCTGTATTACTAAAGATGGATTAACAGTTGATGTAGATATTACCGTTAGATGGAGGGTTGATCCCAAAAATATAATCGAACTATATAAGAATTATCCATATGCAGATTGGAAGCATAGAACAATTATTCCAATTATACGTGAAGTAATTAGAGATGTAATTTCAAAATATACTGCAATGGAGACAATTGAGAAAAGAGATGAAATTGCAAATCAAATAACAAATCTATTACTCGAAAGACTAAGTAAGGAGAAATCATTAGTTAACTCAATTATTCTTGAAGGTGTTGATTTACGTGAAATTAGACTTCCAGATAGATTTACACAAGCAATTGCAGAAAAATTATCTGCTGAACAAGAAATGATTGCCAGTGAATTTAGAGCTAGAAAGGAAATTGTTTTAGCTCAAGCTGAAGCTAATGCTACTATTATAAGAGCATCTGCAATGGCTGAAGCAATAAAGAAAATTGCAATGGAAAGCGGGGTAAAACCAAGCGATATAGTTCAAATGTACATGCTAGTAAATGCTCTAAGGGAAATAGCTGAGAAAGGTGGTAAAATAGTAATTGTAGTTGGAGAAACAGGAAGATATATAGTTCCAATACCTGGTCCAAGTTAAATTTTACAATAAAATATTTATAGACTTTCAGGTATGGGTTTTATAGGTATGGGACTCATAATTCCCAGATCTGAACTTAAAGATATTATTGAAACCAAAGGTTGGATATTATTATTTGGTAGAAGGAAAATTGGAAAGACATTTCTAATTAGGAAAATGCTTAATCCAGACCACTACTTCTTCGTTTCAAGAACAATGGAAATATTCAGTGAAGAAA
>CAZCCB010000011.1:26209-29163 GCA_964497155.1 uncultured Nitrososphaerota archaeon
AAACTACAGTTTATTTAAAGAGAGAATAAGTCATTTAATTAAGGAGGATAAATTAATTGTCATAGATGAATTCCAAAGATTACCAATTGAATTCCTAGATTTTCTCCACTATCTAAAGCCAATTTCAAATTGCAAATTAATTTTAGTTGGATCAAGCATGCAAATTATTAAGAATATAATGTTAAAGAGAAGCCCATTACTTGGAATCGTTAAACCAATTAAACTTGACCTAATAAAACCAATAGACATATTATTAAAGCTACATAGAAAATATGAAGCCCAATATGCTATAGTTCTATCAATGTTAATTAGAGATCCATGGATCATTGACTTCATAAAATTAAATGATAATTTAAATGAAATTCTAAAACAAATAATTTCAACATTAAAATTTAATGTTAAAGGTTTAATTGGAGAAATATTTCTTGAGGAAGATAGAGAATTAACCAATAGATATGAAGCAATATTAAAGGCATTAGGTAATGGAAATTTCTTCCCAAGTAAAATAGCTAGCTATGTTTCTGGAATGCTTGAAAAACCATTAAAATCGCAAGACATCAAGAAATATTTAGTTAATTTAATTGAAATGGGATTAGTTGAGAAAATAAGAATTTATGGTAAAAAGAAGAGTTTCTATCAATTATCTTCACCATTAATAGACTTATATTACTATCTCGATGCAAAAACTGGTTTTTCAGAAATTGATATTCCAATTAAATTATTAATTGAAAGATCATTAAGTAAAATACCATTCTACTATGAAAATTTCATAGTAAAATTATTAGCTGAAATATATGATGCAACCATCTTTAAGAGTATTCATCCCGAAATTGATGGACTACTAGTTAAAGATAATAGAATTATTGCTGTAATTGAAGTTAAATATGGTGAATTAAATAGGAGTGAATTAATAAAGTTCATTAATAAAACTGAAAACTTAAAGTGTATGAAAATAATTGTTGCTAAAAATAAATTGGAGGGCATTAATGATGTTAAATTCATTACTCCCAATGACATTATTAAATTAATTTCGAGTAAAATTTAGTTTCACTTTTATTCTAACAAGTTCTTCATTATTCTGCCATTCTTTATTACCATTACAATTTTATTTGGATCTCTTAAAACCTTAATGTCACTTAATGGATTTCCATCAATTACAATTAAATCTGCAATTTTACCCTTCTCAAGTGTTCCAATTTTCTTTTCAAGTCCAACTGCTTCAGCAGCAATTTTAGTTGCAGATAATATTGATTCCATAGGTGTCATACCTAGCTTTTCAACAAATAATTCTATTTCAATTGAATTATCACCATGTCTAAATGCTTTAATTCCACCTAGAAAATCTGTTCCAGTTGCAATTTTCACTCCCTTCTTATAGGCATTCCTAATATTTCTTAAATGAATTTCATGAACCTCCATTGACTTCTTTAATCCCCATTCTGGAACACCAATTTCCTTACCATATTTTAATAAGTGTTCTACAACTGCAAATGTTGGCACTACTATTACATTTTTCTCTTTAGCCATTTCAATTGCTTCATCATCAATAAATATTCCATGAGCAATAACCTTAACTCCAGCATTAATTGCATTTTTAATACCTTCAGTTCCCTGTGCATGGGCGTGAACAAATCTATATGCATGTTTAGCTTCTTCAACAATGGCTTTTAATTCTTCTAATGTGAATTGAGTATATTCTGGTCTATCCTTCTCAGATAATACTCCGCCAGTAGCCATTACTTTAATATAGTCAGCACCAGCTCTAAGTGCATATCTAGCTGCCTTACGGCATTCCTCAACTCCATCACATATTAATGCTGATAATGGATTTCCAAGCCTACTAGTTCTAGCATCAACATATTCAACAGGTAAGTAATGTGCATCTCCATGACCAAATGTCTGGCTTAAAACATATCCCGCAGCAATTATTCTTGGACCATTAACAGTCCCCTCTTCAACAGCCTTCTTCAATTGTAATGCAATAACACTTCCAGCATCACCAATAGTTGTAAATCCAGCATTAATTAACGCTTCCAAGTCCCTAATAGCTCTAGCAACTAATGTGGCATATGGAGTTAATAATGGTTCACGAATGAAATCCCCAGTTCTAAGACCAGTTAAATGTAAATGAGCATCAATTAATCCAGGCATAACTGTTCTACCATTAACATCAATTACCTTAGCATCCTTAGGAATTTCAACACTACCACTAGAACCAACATCAACGATTAAATTATCCTTAATCACCAAAGCCCCATTCTCAATCACTGGGCCGCCAGTACCATCAATAATACGACAATTAGTGATTGCCAAATACGACATATTCTCACCAGTGCTATTTAGTTAAGTATACCTATTTTAATTTAATGAAATATTACTTCATAATCAAGTAATTTAGTGTATTGAATTCAAATAATAGTATAATTCTTAAAAATACTTGTATTGTAATTATAGATTAGTGTTAATTATGAGCGATAAAGTTTTAATTCAAATAAGAATACCGAGAAAACTTGCAGATAAAATTGATAAACTTATCGATGCTGGATTTTTCTCTTCTAGAAGTGAACTTGTTGGAGAAGCTATAAGAAGACTAATTTTAGATTATGAATTGGCTATTAATGAGATTTCATTTATTGTTGATCAATATTTATCTGGAAAGTTAAAAAGAAATAAGGGTATTAAAGATAAAATTGAAATTAATATTGAAAAAGCGAAAAAGAATTTAATTGAAATTTTTGGAAGTGATGTTATTGAAGATGCAATTAACATTATTAGGAGAAGGAAAATATGATAGCTATTGATACAGATGTTCTTGCAATATATTTCATATACATTTGGGATAAAAGATATTCCATTGCTAAGAGAATTATTGAAGATTTAATAAAAAATAAGGCAACAACAATTATTAATGTATTAGAGCTTTCAGGATTAATGGCTTTAGCCCAGGATGGTGG
>CAZCCB010000012.1:0-24914 GCA_964497155.1 uncultured Nitrososphaerota archaeon
ATTGGCGATAATGGTATTCCCGGTATTGATATTAAATTCCATCCCTCATTTAATGTTATATTTAATTTGGCTTTATAGATAATTTCAATTTTAAGAATAATTGTTTCTCCATAAATTAATTGCCAAATCTTCATGATTCAAATCAATTCCAGTATCGATAACTGCAACAGTGACATTACCTAGACATTTTGCAATATCCCAAGCTCTATCGAACTCACATTTAGTTAAAGCCCATTGCTCATTAAATTTGGGATCATTAGGTATGCTATTAACTTTGTAATATACTATTGGTGCAACATACTTTATTTCTGAAAGTTTTTCTAGTGAGTCAATTAGCATTTTAACATTTATGCTTGATGGAAATGATGCTTTAAGAATTGTTCCAATGGGTTTGAAATTTGATTCATATTCAATTTTAATTACATTAAAATCTCTCAGTAACTTCATAACATGCTTGGTATTGCATTAACATTGTCTATTTCATTATTCAATTTAATTAGAATGTCGATTTTATTTAGATTACTAGCATTGGTTAGTGTAATAATTGAAGATACATCCATTAATATTAATGTTAGGAATGTTATTAATAATGTTAGTTTCTTCACACGATTAAGATTTATGTATAACAAATACATGTTTACACCACATATTGATTAGTATTATGGTTTAAAATGTATTTAAAAGTTATGATTAATATATAATGTCTTAAAAAATTAATTTAAAAATTATAAATTCATCTATAAATTAATAAATTAATGTTAATTACAACATTATAAACTTTAAAGTTAAATTTTGGATAATATTTGGTTTAATGTCATAATCTTATATAGTTTAATGGGCTTAACATTAATAGGGTAATCCGTGTTTGGTGTTGTTGAAGGTTTTTATGGGCCTATGTGGGATTGGATTGATAGATTATCAATATTAGAGTTTATGGGTAGAATTGAACTTAACCTCTATATTTATGGTCCTAAATGGGATTCATATCATAGGGAATGGTGGAGGATTCCTTATAATGAAAATTTTATGAATAATTTTGCATTGTTTGTTGATGCTGGTAGGAGGTATGGTGTTGATGTTAGTTTTGCTTTGAGTCCTGGTTTGGATATTGATTATTCATCTATGAATGATTTGAATTTATTGTTGAGGAAGTTTGGTAGGATTATGGATTTAGGTGTTGATGTTATATCTTTATTTCTCGATGATATTCCTCCAATTATTCGTGGTAAGGGATTTAAGACTCTTGCTGAAGCTCAGGCGAAGTTGGTTAATAGGGTTTATGATGAGCTTAAACCTAGGGCTTTAATTTTCTGTCCAACATTTTATTATGGCGTTAAGGAAGATTATCTTAGGGAGCTTGGTGAGCTTTTAGATCCAGGTATTTATGTTATGTGGACTGGTATGTATGTTTGTCCATATAGGATGAGTAGTAGTGAATTTGAAATGGTTACTAGTATTCTTGGTAGGAAGCCATTTGTTTGGGATAATTATCCAGTTAATGACTACTTTATTTGTAGGGGGATAGTTAGGCTTCATTTAGGTCCGATAAAGAATAGACCATCTAATATTAGGGATTTGGTTTCTGGATATACTGCTAATCCAGCTAATCAAGTTGAAGTTTCTAAGTTTGCTTTATATTCAATAGCTAGAATGATATGGGAAGAAGAAAACTATGATGCTGATAGAGCATTGAGGGATGCTGTTGGATTTTTGGTTAATAGGAGTGCTAGATATTGGTTTGAAAGATTTGTTGAATTTAATAGGGCTACTTTTATGGATTTAAATGAAAATGTAATAGTGAAGGATAATGCTGATGAAGTTTTAGAATTAATTAGACAGCTTAGAGAAACATTGACAAATTTAAAGCTTTTGAAGGAAATAGAGCCAGTGCTGAAGAAAATGGAGTCTATAGCTAGATATGCGAAGGGTGAACATGTAGGGTTAAGTTATAGGGTTCAGACTTCTGGTGAATATAATCCTCCAATACCAGCTGATAGGATGAAAGATGAAATATTTGGAATTGTTGCTAGGAGAATGCCATGGTATGTTAAAGTTTATCCTAGTGCTGAATGGTGGTAAATATCTGAAACAATATAATTTAATAAGTAGAATTCATATTGAGTTGACTTAATGAGTATTAATATTGATTTTAATAAACTAATTTAGAGTAAAAAATAGTAAAATTATTATATGCCTAACGACAGATGTTCTCTGGTGAAATTAGTATGTGCGGTATAATAGGAATTACTAGTGAACAGGGAATATTAATAGAACCTATAGGTAAAATTATTGAAAAATGTCTTAGAAAGCTCGAATATAGAGGTTATGATTCTGTTGGATTTGCATATATTGATAGTTCAAATGGTGAATTGATTGTTAGGAAGGCTGAAGGAAAAATTGATCAAGCAGCTAGGAAGCTTGGTTTTAATGATGCTAATGGAAGTATAGCTATTGGTCATACTAGATGGGCTACTCATGGTAAACCTAGTGATTATAATGCTCATCCACATACTGATTGTAAAGGTTTAATTGCAGTTGTACATAATGGGATTATTCAAAATTACTTAGAATTAAGGAGGAAATTAATTAGTAGAGGACATGCTTTTAGAAGTGAAACTGATACTGAAGTTATACCTCATATTCTTGAGGAATTAATTAGTAAGGGTTTAAAACCCATTGAAGCTATTAAGGAGGCATTTAGAATTTTAAGGGGAACCTTCGCATTTGCAGTTATATTTGCAATGGAGCCCAATAAAATTTATTTTGCTAAGCAGACTTCACCATTAGTTATTGGTTTGGGTAATAGAGCTAATTATGTTGCAAGTGATATTCCAGCATTTCTTGAGTATACTAATAAGGTTATAGTCGTTAGGGATGGGGAGTTTGGCTATATATCTCCAAATGAAGTTTATTTGGAGAGTCTTGATTATGGAGTAATTAATGTTAAATCTAGAATTAGAGTTATTGGCTGGACTCCTGAAATGGCTATGAAGAGTGGTTATCCGCATTTCATGCTTAAGGAAATTCATGAACAACCAATTGCTATGGAGAGAACTCTTCAAGGCTTAACGAGAGAGGAATTGGAAGAGGCTGTAAAATTGATTTTAAATGCTAATAGAATATTTATTGCTGCATGTGGAACATCATTCCATGCAGGATTAGTTGCAGATTATGCATTAACAACATTAGCTAAATTGCCTACACATTCATTTATTTCATCTGAATACCTGAAGTATTCGAATGTTTTTAGTGAAAGGGATGTTGGAATAATTATTTCACAATCAGGTGAAACTATAGATTCATTAATGGCTTTAAGGAAAATGAAGAAGGCTGGAGCAAAGGTAATTGCAGTTTCAAATGTAATTGATAGTGCTATTCCTAGGGAAGCTGATTTAGCAATATATACTAGAGCTGGACCTGAAATTGGAGTTGCAGCTACAAAAACATTTACTACTCAAATAATAGCATTACTTAAACTTGCATGTCAGGCAGCAAGTGATGTGGGTGTAGATGTGGGGGTTATTGAGAATGATTTGAATAGGCTTCCAAAATTAACTGCGAGGATTATTAGGGCTCATGAAGCTAAATGTAAAATTTTAGGTGAGGAATTAATTGAAGCTAAGAGTGCATTTTATTTAAGTAGAGGTATTGGAGTTCCACTTTCAATGGAGGGTGCATTGAAGCTTAAGGAAATAGCATATATTCATGCTGAAGCTTATCCAGCGGGTGAGAGCAAGCATGGACCAATAGCATTAATTGAAAATGGCTTTCCAGTAGTATTCTCAGTTTTACTTGATGATTATAAGGAACACTTAATTGGTAATATTACTGAAATGAATGCTAGAGGGGCAAATACAATTGGATTAATACCTAGAGGAGAGGAACAGTTTATGAAAATTTTAGATAAATATATTGAAATGCCTCATATCCATCCAATGGTTGCTCCAGCACTTTATGTTGTTCCAATGCAAATGATAGCATATTATGCAGCAGTTTCTAGGGGATATGATCCTGATAAGCCACGTAATTTAGCTAAGACGGTTACTGTTGAATAGGGAGTGGTGAGTGAATTTGAAATCAAATTTAAAGGCAGTAGTATTGGCTGGTGGAGAAGGAAGGGAGATGAGACCATTATCTATAGGTAAGCCTAAAACATTACTTAAGTTGCTTGGAAAACCAATTGTAGGCTATGTTCTTGACGCATTAATTAATATTGGAATTAAAGATGTAATTATGGTTGTAAATGATCCTGAACTTTTCAAGCGTGAACTTGAGGATTACATTAATAAAATTGAATTAAAATTTGTAAAGCAAGTTAAACCTGAAGTTGAAGGCGCAATACTCTCAGCTTCAAAATATATTAGTGAAAATGAAGTATTCCTATTAGCTTATGGAGATATTATTGCTCCAACTAAAGCTTATGAAACCTTACTAAACACCTATATTGATAGGAGTAGTGATGCAGCATTACTTATTACACCTAAAATTGATGTTCAAACTTATGGTGTCCCAATAGTTACAGATGAATTTACAATTAAATCAATAATTGAAAAACCATCAGTTAAAGAGGAAGTTGAATATGCAGTTGCAGGTGCATATGTATTGCCAAGTGAAATTTTAGATTTAATTGAAAAGTCAAGTAATATTATTGAAGCATTAAATAGGTTATCTGAAAAATATATTGTTTCAGCTGCACTTTGGAGTGGATGGTGGGTTGATGCTGGATTTCCATGGGACTTAATAACGGCTACTGAATATTTACTTAATGAAGTTAAGAATTCAATTATAAGTAGTAAAGCTGAAATTTCATCCAGAGCAATTATTGAGGGCCCAGCAATAATTTGTGATAACGTTGTTATTGATCATAATGCAGTTATTAAAGGACCAGCTTATATTGGAGATAACACGTATATTGGAACTGGATCTTTAATTAGGAATTATAGTTCAATTGAATCTAACTGTGTAATTGGAGCTTATAGTGAAGTTTCAAGATCAGTAATTCAACCTGGAACTAGTATTGGTAGAATGAGTTTTATTGGAAATTCAATTATCGGATTTAATTCAGTTATAGAACCAAATGTTACTATTTTAAATGTATTACCCTCAGGTAAGGAGGTTAGTAGGCTTCATCCAGTTAAGGTTAGGGGAAAGCTATTAACTAAGCTTGGAGCAATTATTGGTAATAATAGTAGAATTAGAGCTCATGCAGTTGTTTATGCAGGAACAGTTATAGATAGTAATGAAACTTATCCTAGTATTGGTGAGTTGGAGTGAAAATTATTTCAAATTTCAATGAAGCTAAAGCATATGTTTATGGTGGAGCAATTCTGGGCGGAGGTGGTGGTGGAAGTATAAGTAGTGGACTTGAAATAGCTAAAATTGCATTAAATCTAGCTCCAATAGAAATTATTGAACCTAAAGAAGCTGATTTAAATTCAATAGTAACTACTGTTTCTGCAGTTGGAGTTCAATCTAAAGGTAGATTAATGCCATGGCATTATATTAGAGCTGTAGAATTACTTCAATCTATTGGAGTTGATATTGACTATTTAATTTCTAGTGAATGTGGACCAATGGCAGTTGTTAATGGGTGGATTCAATCAGCAGCACTTGGAATTCCAATTTTAGATTGCCCATGTGATGGTAGGGCTCATCCAACTGGAGTTATGGGTAGTATGGGTCTTCATAAAATTAAGGATTATATTTCAATTCAAACAGCTGTTGGTGGTGGACCTAGTAGGAGGGATTCCTCAGAAATTATTGTTTCAGGTAAACTTAATATTACTAGTAGGATTATTAGATTATTTTCAGTTGAAGTTGGAGGTGTAGTTGCTGTTGCTAGGAATCCAGTAACAGTTAAACATACTATTGAAAATGGAGCTCCAAATGCATTGAGTTTAGCCTTTAATATTGGAAGTGAATTTCTAAGTGCTGGAGGCGGATTAGCTTCAATTAAGGCTGCAATGAAGGTTCTTGATGGAGAAATTATTTGCAGCGGTAAAGTTGAAAGTGTTGATTTAAGAAGTATTGGTGGATTTGATGTTGGAATAATTAAAATTAAATCTAATATTGGTAATGTCAATATTGATTTCATTAATGAGTACATGACCATTGAAGTTAATAATGAGAGAATAGCTACTTTCCCAGATTTAATAAATATATTTAATGCTAGAAGCGGTTTACCATTAAATTCAGCTGAAGTAAAAGAGAAAATGGATATCATTGTAACTAAAGTTAATGCAAGCAACATTATTTTAGGTGGAGGATTGAAATATGAAGATAATTATTATCAAATTGAAAGAGCATTGGGAAAAAATATTATAAAACATATACGTAAATACCTCATAACTAAGAAAAATTAGGTAAATAAATTAGGGAGATTTAAGGTTTATTTCGCCTTCATTCTCTTATAGTAATCATAGCCCAGAAGTGAGCCTAGAATTATTAATGCTACTATTGGGAAGAACATTCTCGCTTCAGGTGGATTTGGAGGTATGCCTAATAAGAATTGACATCTACCAATGAAGAGTGCCATTCTAGTCATAACAGTATATCCATATGCTGCACCGAAGCCAGCCATCATAATCCATCTAGCAAATGTTAATATGCCCCTAGCTGGCCCCTTAAGCTCATAAGTGAATATGAAGTAGAATAATACTGCCGATAATCCAATCACAGTTAGAAAGTTATTAAAGCTCTTTAATGGATCTCCAGCTACATACCAAGCTAATCCTGCTGTTGCTCTAATTTGATCTACAAATTCGGTCTTGACTAATCTACTAACAGCCAAGCCTAAACCTGTTCCAACTCCAACTGATAATGGAAATCTATAAAGCCAGAAGTATCTTTTTGAGAAATAGAAGTAGTATAGTAAGCCAAATAATATTGCTAACCAGAAGAAAAGATGTTTAGTTGGATCTACAGACCATTTTCTATAAGTTTTAAGTAACCAGTCAAAGCTTAAGGCTATTCCTACACCTACAGCTGAACCTACGAATACATGTTCAGCTAATCTTGACCATGGATTCTCCTTATAAGTAAAGCTATAAACTGCAAGTGTAAATAGTACTGCTACAAATGTTCCTAAAGCTTCAACTGGGCCTGCCATTATCTTCTCACCCCTTTAAATTTAAGGCTAAAGTAGGCTATGTTACCTATAATTACGAATATTATGACTAGTATATGTGAAGTTGAAAGTGCATCTGCTGAAGCTGTACCTAAACCTTTCCTACCGATTAATTGCTCATATTCTGCTGCAGCTCTAACTCCTGGAAGTAATGCTACTATTTGGCCAGCATATCTGGCTGGAATTAATTCTGGTGCACCTACAGCTACTATTGCAACTATTAATTTCGTTCCATAAACAGACCACCATTGCCTAATCCATTCAGGTGCACCTGGAGTTCCAGATTCAATTGAAACTAATAAGTCTACATCGTTAGCAGTTTTAATTTCAGCCATCATTGGTAATTGACCTATAGGTGTACCCCAGAAATCTGCTGGTGCAGCTGTATGCATATCTTGTCCAAATGCTCTCATTCCAGTTTCTCCACCAGGAATCCATCCAAGAAATACCCAGTCTTCACCATACTTTTTACCATAAATTTCCTCAATACCTACTCTTGGATCCTTCCCTCCAGATAATTCTTTGAGCGTAATTTCACCTACAAGCGATCCTTCCTGCCAAATTGCAATTATAACTATTTTAACTGGCCGCTTGAATAAGTGATGTAGAAATGCTATTGCATGTGGATATAGTTCGGGCATACCTGCAAAGCTGAAGTCAAATGAAACTACTACTACACTTCCAGATGGTAGGGCTTCAATTGTTTCATATGCAATTTTAGTATCCTCAGTTATTGATACTGGTAATCCTATTGGTGATAGTAATGGCCATAAAACTGCAATCCATAGTAATAGATAAATTATCCTCCTATCAATATTTTCGAGTCTCTCCCAAATACTTATTTCTTCGGTCAATTTATTCACCTCCACCCCTCAAATAGCCTCTCTCCACTCCCATGAAGGTTCTAGCAGCTAAAACTATTGCTCCAAGTGCAGCTCCAATTCTAATTGCTCTCATAGTGGCTAGGTTTGGTGGACCTTTGAATAGCCAATCTTTAATATCTCCAAATCCAAGCCATGCAGCTGTGCCTGCAGGTGCATTTCCAAGCATAACAAGTGTTCCCGCAACTAATAGTATTGCTGCATCAATATTTCTAGCTCTAAATGCTCTGTAGGCAGCTGAAGTTATGAAGAATGCTAATATTGAATACATGGTTGATGATAATGCTACGGTCATATTCCTATATATGAATTGATAGACTGGATTTTGAAGTCCAAGACCTATTTGCTTTATCGGTAATCCAGCAATAATCATTATAATCATTAATGCAAGTAGTAGGGCGCTAAATTCCCATCCAGGTCTTTTCTTTTGAACTCTAGGTATATGTGCAAGTAATAGTGAGCCTGCACCTAAGAATAATGCAGCTGTACCAACAATCATTTGCCATTCAACTAGGTCATCAGCAAAATCTTCCCATGCAGGCACATTGAAGAAGTATGGAATTATTTGGATAAATGCACATATAACAGTTATTGCTATTGGGATTTCAACACGCTTATACCATGCCATTTACATCCCCCTCCATTATGCTCTTAGGGCAGATACTATCCAGTCAATTCCTCCAGTCATTAATAGTGCTCCTAGAAATGACAATGCAACTGCAATATATTTTCCAATGTCTTGTGCAGCTATGCTTGCAATTAAAATTTCATCTTTCGATAAATATGCACCTGCAGCATAGATTTCTTCACCTATTAGGCAATAGTCTGTTGCAACTACGAAGAATGGTATTTGATGCGTATTAGCTGTACCTGAAACTTGTATAGCTCCAACTCTATATCCAGTTTCAGCTAATTGTAATGATTCTGCCCAATAAGCACCAATCATAATGTTTGCAGCTGCCTTTTCTCTCTCCATCATGCTCATGTAGGCCAGTGAATAGGCAAACTGCCATGGCGATAAGTAAACTATATCTTCCTTTCTAAATTGATCAGCTTTACCCTCAATTCTATATGCTGTCTCAACAATTTCAGTTGCAATTGGAAGTATTGATAATATTCTAACTGGAACTATAAGTCTTGTTCCATATCTAGCACACATTTGAGCTACATAGCTTAATACTGCCAATCCAGCTATTGTCTGTGGACCATAAGTTGCACTTGAAATATCAGCTATACCATGAGAACAAAATACTGGTCTACCCATTTCAGTTGCACGTCCAATAGCTTCATCAATAGCATCTAATCCAGCAACTCTTCTAATTCTAGGAGCAATTCCCTTTTTAGCTCTCCAGATAAAGAAGAATGCTGCTGCAAAAATTATAATTAGCATAGTTAGAGGTGCTGCCCTAGCCTTCTTAATTATTTCAAACATAATTAGAGTACTCGTCAAATATGCTTTCCCTCCTCAATTATTTATAGAAACAACATTACTAGATTAAATATTTAATTTAGAAGAATAAATAGCTTACGTTATTAAAGTTTGTCATTTATATTACTCAAAAATTCCACGTACAAAAGTCTATTAAATTATTTAAAAATTTAGATATTTCAAGTAGAATTTTATAAAATTACTTTACATCCTCCTCAATTTTTACCTTAAATTTCTCTCCTCCAACAATTACTTCGTAGTCCTCAATCTTCCTCTCCTTAAATCTCTTCCTCCATTTAAAGAATTTCATTGCATTTTCAGGGAAAAGTGCGTATGTTAGGTAGTCCTCCTCCTTTTCAATTAATTCTTTCGGCAATTTCCTTTTAATTTCATTTAAAATTGGTTTTAATAGATCTGCTGGTCTACATGTTATTGGTTTTTCATCTCTAAGTGCAAGTTTAACTACTTCAGGATTAATTTTAGCAGGTGGTCTTCCATATAAACCTTTAATATAATCTTTAGCCTCCTTAATTATCACCTTATATCTTTCACCTAAAAGAACATTAACAACTGCTTGAGTTCCAACTATTTGTGATAATGGGGTTACAAGTGGAGGCCAGCCGAAATCTTCTCTAACTCTTGGAACTTCATCTAAGACTTCATCTAATTTATCTTCAGCTTTTTGCTCTCTTAATTGTGCAATTAAATTGCTATACATTCCTCCGGGTATTTGATGTTCAATTACTCTTACATCTACTGGGGGATTCTTAAGTGCATAGTCATATTCCTTATATTTCTGCCTTACTTCCCAGAAGTATTTTGATACTTCAAATAGTATTTTTAAGTTTAATTTTGGATCATACGGCGTATTTTTAAGTGTTACTGCAATTGTTTCTGCTGGTGGATGTGATGTATGCATTGACATTGATGAAACTGCACAATCAATATAATCTGCTCCAGCTTCAACTGCTTTAATTAATGTTATTGGAGCAAAACCTCCAGTTGTATGTGAATGAACATTTACTGGTATTTTAACTTCACTTTTAATTCTTTTAACCAATTCATATGCAGTATATGGTGTAAGTATTCCAGCCATATCCTTAATTGTTATGCAGTTAACTTCCATTGAAGCAATATCCTTAGCTAAATTAACATAATAATCAATTGTATGAACTGGGCTTGTAGTATAAACCATACATACTTGAACTTCAGCACCAATCTTCTTTGCAGTTTCAACTGTAATCTTAAGATTCCTTAAATCATTGAGCGCATCAAAAATCCTAAAAATATCTATTCCATTTTCATATGCCTTTTCAACAAATTTTATACATACATCATCTGGATAATGATGATAACCAACGAGATTTTGTCCTCTCAATAACATTAGTAATTTAGTTTTCTTAATTCTACTTCTAATAGCTCTTAATCTAATCCATGGATCTTCCCTTAAGAATCTAAGTGGAGCATCAAATGTAGCTCCACCCCAAACTTCAAGTGCATAAAATCCTATTTCATCAATTTTATCTAATATTGGTATCATATGTTCAGTTCTAAGTCTAGTTGCAAGTAATGATTGATGTGCATCTCTAAGAGTTAAATCTATAACTTTAACCATAATTCCACCTTAACTCTTCCTTATAATTATGAGTGGATCACCAATCTTAACTTCATCTCCAACTTTAACCAAAATTTTCTTAATTTTACCTTTAATTGGAGAATTTACATCTAATTCCATTTTCATTGCTTCAAGTACAATTAATGGTGTACCTTCATCTATATCATCACCCTCATTAACATTTAACTTAATAATTTTCCCTGATGCATGAGCTTTAACCAAAACATCATTCTCTTCAAGCTCTAGTTCGATTCCCTCAGTTTTAGTCAATTCTTCCTTCATAATTCTGCTTACTGGTGTTTCAGGCGTGATGCTTAGGAGGTTTTCATCTACTTTAACTTTATAGATTTCACCATTAATTTTAACTTTAACTTCTGAATCAGATAATTCTTCAATTTCAATTGAATATAATTTATCTCCTATAATTGTTTTCAATGTTTTTTCAATACTTCCTTTATATTTAGTATAGAAGCGAGTTGAAGCAATTATTGAAGCAAGTTTCATTAAATCGCTTGAACTGCGCGTTGAATTCAAGTTCATTCCTCCAAATGGCTTTAAGTATTAACCCTAATATAGTCTTTGATAGAGCATTACATGAAGTTAAGGGTGAAGCTAATGGAAATCTATGAAAAATTTAAAATAAGGGCTATGGGTGAAGCTGCAGTTCTAATTGAGGTTGCTGATAAAATCAGTAGGAAAGCTAATGGTTATGTTCTGGCCTTGATGCATGAATTTGAAAAGAAGAATATTAATGGAATTATAGAAATGGTTCCAGCATATACTACATTACTAATTTACTATAATCCAGAGCTAATTGATTTTAAATCAATTAAGGATGAAATTGAGAAGACTGAAATTGAAGTTAGGAAGAAAGGTGTAGAGGAAATTATTGGCGAGAGAAGAGTAATTGAGATTCCAGTTGCATATGGTGGAGAATTTGGACCCGACCTAGAATATGTAGCCAAATATGCTAATTTAACAGTTAATGAAGTAATTAAAATTCATTCTAATCAAACATACCTAGTCTACATGATTGGATTTACACCTGGATTTACTTATATGGGTGAGGTACCAGAAATAATTGCTGCACCTAGACTTAAAAAGCCAAGATTACGAGTACCAGCAGGATCTGTAGGTATTGCTGGAAGGCAAACTGGAATTTATCCAATTGAAAGTCCAGGTGGATGGAGAATTATCGGTAGAACTCCAATAAAACTATTTGATTGGAATAAGGATCCACCAACAAAGCTTAAGGCTGGAGACTACGTTAAATTTAAACCAATAAGTACTGATGAATTTTGGAAAATACATGAAGTTCAAAAAGAGAAGGCTGAAGGTAAAGTTGAAGTTAAAGGTATTCCTGCATTTGAAGTAATTTTTGCTGGGCCGGGAGTTACTATCCAGGATATGGGTAGAATTGGATATAGAAAATATGGTGTTCCATTCTCAGGAGCATTAGACGTTAAATCATATATGCTAGCTAACATTATTGTTGGAAATAAAATTAATAGTGCATGTATAGAAGTATTTCAAAGTACATTAACTTTAAAAGCATTAAATGATGTAATTGTAGCTTTTACTGGTGCTAAAGCTGAAATCAAAATTGATGGCGAAAAAGCACCTTTATGGCAAGCAATTCCAATTAGGAAGAATAGTACTATTTCAATTGAAAAATTCATTCATGGACAGGTAGTTTACATTGCCGTTTCAAGTGGAATTAGTGAAATTGAAATTATGGGTAGTAAATCATATTACTTGAGAGGAGGAGTTGGTAGAAGATTTAGTAAGGGCTCAATCATATATATTGAAGATGACTTATTCAATGAACTCATTGAAACTTGCCCAGCAAGAATTCTACCTGAAGAATTTAGAGTAAAAGTAAGTGATGAAACCATATTGAGAACAATTATTGGTCCACATGAAGATTGGTTTA
This sequence comes from uncultured Nitrososphaerota archaeon, assembly GCA_964497155.1. Taxonomy (GTDB): domain Archaea; phylum Thermoproteota; class Methanomethylicia; order Culexarchaeales; family Culexmicrobiaceae; genus CAYWZQ01. The sequence goes on from CAZCCB010000012.1 coordinate 12,985, forward strand.
CAAATGAAACAATAAATGAATTCCTATCAAATCCATTTAAAGTAACACCTCACATTGATAGAATGGGATTTAGACTTGAAGGTCCAGTTTTAAAGCATGCTAAGGGTGGAGGTAGACTTATTTCATGTGGAACACTTCCAGGTGCAGTTCAAGTTCCACCTGATGGTAATCCAATAGTATTAATGGCTGAAGCGCAAACTACAGGTGGATATCCAATTATTGGAACTGTAATTCAGGCTGATTTATATAAATTAGCTCAATCACCGCCTGGAAGTAAAGTTGGATTTAAAGCAATTTCAATTGATGAAGCAAGGAAAATATTGATTAATGAAAGAAATGAAATTAAAAGAGTAATGAAAATGTTTGAAGATAATGTAAGTAAATTTGGAAGTAAATATATACATTTAACAGTGAAGTTTAATGAAAAAATTATTGATGCTTGGATTAAGGAGATTTCAAGTAAATAATTAGAACTAGCTCTTCTTTGCTCTAATTCTCATTAATATTTCTTTAGCCTTATCTATTCTTATAACTCTACTTTTAACCATTTCCTCAACCACCTTATCAATTTCATCTCCAACTGCTCCAGCCATTATGGCTATATTCCTTGCATGAAGTTTCATATGACCCTTCTGTATACCTTCAGTTGCCAATGCCCTTAATGCAGCGAGATTTTGCGCTAATCCAACTGCACCCATAATTTCTGCTAATTCAACTCCACTTTTGATACCCAATATTTTGAGGGAAACTCTTGCTATTGGATTACTTCTAGTAGCTCCACCAATAATTCCAACTGCAATTGGAAGTTCAATCCATCCAATTAGATCTCCATTCTCATCTTTTTCCCAAACAGTTAATGGCATGTATTTTCCAAATCTAGCTGCATATGCATGTGCACCAGCCTCAAGAGCACGCGTATCATTTCCAGTTGCAAGTGCTATAGCAATTATTCCATTCATAATACCCTTATTATGAGTTGCAGCTCTATATGGATCTGCAGCTGCAAATGCATATGCATAAACTATTCCGTCAATAGCATCCTCACCAATAACATCCTTAGGAACTCTAGTCCAAGCTCTAACTAATCTTTTATCAGCTAAATTTGAAATTATTCTTAAGTAAACTTTACCTCCAGTAATTTTCTCAATATATGGTGCTACTGCTTCAGCCATGGTGTTAACTGCATTTGCACCCATAGCATCCCTAACATCCACTAATAAATGAGTTATTACCATTGGACCTAGAAATGAATCTATAATTCTTACTTCTAAATCCTTAGCTCCACCACCAAGCTTAACTAGTATTGGGTCTTGCTCATTTGCTATTCTTAAAATTTCATCTTTATGACTTAAAATTTGATACATAGCTTTAATTGGCGATAAAACATTAACTAATTGTATTTGACCAATCATTATTGGCCCAGTACTACTGGTGAATATTCCTCCACCAGCTCTAGTTAATTTTGCAGCATGACTTGCAGCTGCAACCACTGATGGTTCTTCAATTGCCATTGGAATAATGTAGTCTTTACCATTTATGAGAAAGTTTACTGCTACTCCGAGTGGAATTTCAAGTGTTCCAATTACATTTTCAATCATTTTATCAGCTAATTCTAATGATAATCGACCAGTTTTAGTTAATATTTCAACATCCTCGTCAGATAGATTAGCAAATTCCTTAACTATTTTCACTCTCTCTTCAATTGGTAGTTTAAAGAAGCCGGGAATTCTAGATGATTTAGCCATAATCCCTCCTCAACCAACAATCTAATCAATTTCAGTTTTAAATTTTCAGTTTCCATTTAATGCTAAACGTTAAATTTAGTTTAGGAAAAATTGTTACGGAGGATTATTGTATGAAAATTGCGGTCTGCATTAAACAAGCTATAGATGTTGCTCAACTTAGAATTGACACTGCAACTAAAAAGCCACTCGTAACTACTGCTCCAAGAAAAATGAGTGATATTGATAGGAATGCTGTTGAAGAAGCAATTAGAATTAAGGAGAAGCATGGTGGAACAGTAACTGCAATAACTATTGGACCTGAAAAAGCTAGAGAAGTATTGAGAGAAGCACTTGCAATGGGTGTCGATGAAGTATATTTAATTTCAGATGAGAAGCTTAAGGATATGGATACTGGAATGACTGCAAAAATATTATCTGCAGCTTTAAAGAAGTTTGGACCATTCGACATAGTGTTATGTGGAGAAGTTACTATTGATACATATTCAGGTCAAGTTGGACCTAAAATTGCAGAATACCTTGAAATTCCATGTATAACTCATGTAAGATCAGTTAAAATTGAAAATGAATATTTAATTGCTGAAAGAGATTTAGAGGATAAATATGAAGTAGTTAAGGCTAAAATGCCGGTTTTAATTACAGTTACTAAGGAAATTAATGTTCCAAGACTACCACCATTAATGGCAATTTTAAGAGCATCAAGAAAGCCAATAAACGTCCTAGATACTGCAAAGCTTGAAATTGAAGTTGAAGAGCCGAAAATTAAGGTAGTTGATGTTCAGGCACTCGAAATGAAGAGGAAAATGCATATAATTAAGGATAAACCAGTAAGTGAGGCTGTTCAAGAATTAATTAAATTACTTATGAAGGAGGGAGTATTATGAGTGAAATTTGGGTTTACTCTGAAAAATTCGATGTAATTAAAGAGCTATTAGCCAAGGCAAATGAAATGGCATTTAAGGTTGATGGAATTGCAGCTGCAATATTAATGGGAGCAAAAGTTAATGGGGCTGAAGAACTATTTAATTGGGGTGCAAGTAAGGTATATGTAATTGAACATGAAAATCTAGGTCAATTAATACCTGAAGCATATGCAGATGCATTATCAAAAACTGTTTCAAAATATAATCCGAAAGCAATACTTATAGGTTCAACTAAGAATGGACGTGAAATTGCAGCTAGATTAGCTGCAAAAATTAATGCTAGTTGCGCTACCGACTGCATAGATGTTGATTTAGATTCTGAAGGAAGAATTCAAGTTAAAAAGCCAGTTTATGCTGCAAAGGCAATTGCAATTGAAATATTAAAATCTGAACCATCAATAATTACGATTCCACCAAAAACTTTTGAAGCAGCTGGAAAGCAGGTTAAGGGTGAAATAGTTAAAGTTAAAGTTGAAGTTGAAGTTATTAGTCCTAAAGTAGAAATAATTGAGGTTAAGGAGAAAGAGAGAAGAGGAGTACCATTAGAGGAAGCTGAAGTAGTAGTTGTTGGTGGTAGGGGATTTAAGCGTAAGGAAGACTTCAAAATGCTTGAAGAACTAGCTGAACTATTAAATGGACAAGTTTCATGTTCAAGACCAATAGCAGCAGATTTAAAATGGATGCCAGATTGGGTTGGACTTTCAGGACATAAAGTTAAACCAAAACTCTATATTGGATTCGGAGTTTCAGGTGCAGTTCAGCATTTAGCTGGAATACAGGGTGCAAAAATAATAGTTGCAGTAAATAAAGATCCAGAAGCACCAATCTTCAGTGCAGCTGACTATGGAATCGTAGGAGATCTATATGAAGTACTGCCAGAATTAATCAAAGCATTAAAAACAATAAAATCTAAGTAAATTTAGTTTCAATTTCCAGTAAAAATCTTTAATATTTCTTTCAAATTAAAATTAAATATAACTGAACACTTTACAATTTCCAATATCAAATAGTCATAATAAGTAAAATTTCATCCATCGTATTATTACCTAATATAGTTAATCCTACAACAAAAGTTAAATGCTCTATAGACAAACAAATTATAATTGTGAGAACATGCTGGAAGGAAAAGGAGTTACAAAATACTTCGGCGGATTAGCAGCGCTTAAGGATGTAGACTTTAAAGTTGAGAAGGGGAAAATTGTTGGATTAATTGGTCCTAATGGTGCTGGTAAAACAACATTATTTAACTGTATAACTGGAATTTACAAGCCAACTTCAGGTAAAATATACTTTATGGGTAAAGACATTACTGGATTGAGACCGCATAAAATATGTCAAATGGGAATTGCTAGAACATTTCAAAAGGTTAGACCGTTCCTTGATATGACAGTTTTAGAAAATGTTATGGTTGGAGCAGCGTTTGGAAAAGAGAAATCAATAAGTGAAAAGGGTGTACTTGAAGAAGCATTATATTGGATTGAATTTGTTGGTTTAAAGGAGAAGAAAGATAGACTTGCCAGAAATTTAACGTTATTTGATAGGAGATTTATAGAAATAGCTAGAGCTTTAGCTACAAATCCAAAAATAATATTGTTAGATGAAGTAATAACCGGATTAACTCCAACTGAAACATTACAAACTATGGATTTAATTAGGAAGATTAGAGATGAACTTGGTGTAACTGTATTTTGGATTGAACATGTAATGCGTGCAGTAATGAATTTAGCTGAGCATATAATAGTGCTTCATCATGGAGAGAAAATAGCTGAGGGAACACCTAAAGAAATAGCTAATGATACTAAAGTTATAGAGGCATATTTAGGTGAAAGATATTTAATTACATAATTTAGAGGGGAGATGAAATATGCTTAAGGTTAATAAAATTAATGTTTATTATGGAGATTTACATGTACTTTGGGATGTAAGTTTAGAGGTAAAAGAGAAAGAAACAGTGGCTATTGTTGGTGCAAACTGTGCTGGAAAAACAACTTTACTTAATACTATTAGTGGTATTCTTAAACCTAGGAGTGGTGAAATTTATTTTATGAATGAAAGAATAGATAAAGCTCACCCATCAAAAATAGTTGAATTAGGGATTGTTCAAGTTCCAGAAGGTAGACAGCTCTTTCCACAAATGACTGTACTTGAAAATTTAGAGATGGGTGCAAGTGTACCTAGAGCGTGGGAGAAAAGGAATGAAACTCTCGAATGGGTTTATCAGCTATTTCCAATATTAAAGGAGAGAAAGAATCAAAAGGCAGGCACACTTAGCGGTGGTGAAGCTCAAATGCTAGCTATTGCTAGAGGACTAATGGCTAGACCTAAATTATTAATGCTAGATGAACCATCATTGGGATTAGCACCGAAATTAGTATTAAAAGTATTTGAAATAATTGAAAAAATTAGAGAGGAAGGCGTATCAATATTACTTGTTGAGCAGAATGTTGGACATGCACTTGAAATTTCAGATAGAGGCTATGTACTAGAAACAGGAAGAATAGTATTAGAAGGAGAGAGCAGAGAATTATTAAAGAATGAATATGTAAAGAAGGCTTATTTGGGCTTATGAATTTTTACTTTTAAGTATTCGAGAATACCTCCAGCCATTAAAATTTCCAATAACTCTTTTGATAATGTCTCTGCCTTCAATGAGATATTTCTAGTTACATTAAATATTTCTCCAGTAACTAGATTAACTTCTAAAATATCTCCAGATTTACATTTCTCAGTTATTCCTTTACATTGAAGTACCGGTAAACCTATGCTAATTGCATTTCTAAAGAATATTCTTGCAAATGACTCAGCTATAATTAGTGATATTCCAAGCTCCTTTAATGCTGCTGGTGCATGCTCCCTACTCGATCCGCAGCCAAAATTCTTACCAGCGACAATTATATCTCCAGATTTAACTTTCATTGGAAATTCAGGATCTAATGGTTCCATAACATGCATTTTTAATTCATTTAAACTTAAATGTAAATATTGGGCTGGAGCTATTATATCAGTATTAATGTTATCTCCAAACTTCCATACTTTGCCTTTAATTAAGAATTTCATTAATTAATCACCTCCAATGGATTAGTAATTTTACCTTTAATGGCTGAAGCTGCAACTGTAGCTGGTGAAGCCAAATATATTTCTGAATCCTTACTTCCCATTCTACCCTTAAAATTCCTATTAGATGAACTTATACATCGCTCTCCTGAAGCTAAATATCCGAGCATTCCTCCATAGCATGGTCCACACGTTGAATTGTATATTATTGCTCCAGCTTTCATTAAAATTTCAATTATACCCATTTCCAATGCCTTGATAAATACTTCTTTTGAAGCTGGTATAACTATCATTCTAACATTTGGATGAACATGTTTTCCCTTCATTATTTCAGCTGCAATTTTAAGGTCCTCTAATCTTCCATTAGTACATGAACCTAAGAATGCTTGGTTAATTTCTATATCCTCGACTTTAGATACTGGAACTGAATTGCTAAGATCATGTGGTAGGGCTACCATTGGCTCTAAATTACCCAAATTAACCTCAATAGTTTTCTCGTAATTTGCATCAGAGTCACTTCTAATTGGAATAAAACTTTTCTTAGTTCTTTTCTTAACATAATTTATTGTTTTTTCATCTGGAGGTATTATTCCGAATTTTGCCCCTAATTCTATAGCCATATTACTCATTGTCATTCTACTATCAATGCTTAGATTCTTAATTGCAGGCCCATGAAATTCAATTGATTTATATTGAGCAAAATCGGTTCCATATTTTCCAGCTAAGTATAACATTAAATCCTTAGTCATAACGTATTTTGATAATTTTCCTTCAAGATATATTTGAATGGTTTCTGGAACTCTAAACCATAATTCACCTGTAGCGAATACTACTGCCATCTCAGTAACACCTATACCTGTTGAAGCAGCTCCAAGTGCACCATAAGTTGTTGTATGTGAATCAGTTCCAACTATGAGTTCACCTGGACATACATGACCTTTTTCACATAAAACTTGATGACATATTCCAGTTCCAAATTCATAGAAATACTTTATACCATATTTTTTAACGAAATTTCTTATAGTTTTATGCATTTTCGCTACTTGCTCATTCACTGGAACATAATGATCAAGGACTACGACAATTCTATTTGGATCCCATACTCTATCAATATTTAATCTTTCAAGTATATTTGCTACATAGAATGTCCAGTCATGAGTCATTGCTAAGTCAATTTTAGCCGTAACATATTCTCCAGCACTAACCTCCTTTCTTCCAGATGCACGAGCTAAGATTTTCTCTGCAATTGTCCCCCTCAAAATTTTCACTCCAATTTAAGCTATAATTCTCTTAAATTCTTCAGGTATCCATTCAGCTCTCTTAATAAATTCAACTAATCCATTTGGAAGAAAGACTACTACTGCTGCTAATAATGCTCCCCAAATAACTTTATGTAATACTCCAGCTAATGTATACCTCAATGCGTATGATATTAATTGAACTACAACTGTTCCCATTATTGGTCCAATTATTGTTCCTGGACCTCCAAGTCTAACCATTAAAATTATTTTTACACTCATTCCAATATCGAACATTGTTGGTGGATCAATATATGACCAATATGAAGCAATTATTCCACCTGTAATGGCGGCTGGTATAACGCTGAATGTGAATGCTAATACTTTATATACAGTAGTATTTACTCCTGAAATTTCAGCTGCATCTTCATCCTCCCTTATACTTTTAAATGCTAATCCAAATTTTGAATTTGAAAGTTTATAGACGAATAGTATTGTTCCAAGCATTATTATTAATCCCAAATAATAGAATAGTTCTAATGGTGGAGGTGGAGGTAAAACTAATCCTACTCCAGCTCCAGTTACTTCTGGAAATAATATTACTAGGCAGTAGAAAATGTAGTTGACAGTTATCATTGCAATTGCAAAGTATACTCCTTTAATTCTAAGTAATGGTACGCTCATAAGTGCGCTTGCAATTGCAACTATTAGTGTTGCTATTGGTATTGCATATAATGGTGAAATATTAAGTGATCTTGCAATAATTCCAGTTACATATGCTCCTAAACCATAGAATGCTGCATAGCCGAAGTTTACATATCCAGTATATCCGCCGAGAATATTATATGCTTCTGCCAATGTTACGAAAATTGAAATCGTAAATATTGTTGTCATTAAAAATCTATCCTTAGTTAATGGTACTAAGAATAATATTGCTAAAATTGCAATAATTATTAACATATTGGTGCTAAGATTTTTAATAGATTTCATGATGTAATTCCCCTCCCAAGAATACCTGCAGGTCTAAAGAGTAATACAATTAGCATTACGAGGAATATTATTAGTCTTGATAATGCTAATGAATGTATATATCCAATAAATGCATCAAGTATTCCAAATATTATTCCTACAAGCAGAGTGCCTTCAACACATCCAAGTCCACCAGTAACCATTATGCAGAATGCTAGTGGAACCCATTCAACTGCAGCTGCTGGATAAAATATGTATATTAATGCAAATAGATATGCAGCTATACCTGCAGTTGCACTTCCAATTGCAAAGCTTATTAATCGTATTCTTTCAACTTTTATTCCGCATAGCTTTGCTGCATTGATATTTTGAGATAAAGCTCTAATTTCCTTTCCAGTTTTAGTTTTCCATAGAAATGCATATAATGATAGGACTGCTATTGATGAAACTACAAAGCATAATATTCTTAGTATTGGTATTTTAAGTTCACCTAATTCAATACATTTACCTGTAAGCCAAGTTGTTATTGCTCTATAATCTCCAGTCCAGAAATGAGTCATTGAATGCCTAATTACCATTGCAATTCCAAAGAATAATGGTAGAGTCATTCTAACGAATTCTTTATGTCCTCTAGCTCTAGCATATAGAGGTTCTACTAGTATTTTTTCCATAGCTAATCCAATTACAAATGCCAATGGAACTGTTATTATGAATGCTATGAATGGATTGAATCCATATAATACTGTTAGCCAGTACATTACATATGAGCATAGGACCATTACATCTAAATGCGCTACATTAATTACACCCATTATTCCAAATAATAATGTTAATCCAAGTGAAGCTAATGCATAGAGATTACCTATTAGGAAACCATTTATTATAAGATTTATTGCAATAATAAGCTCCTTCATATTTAATCACCATAAAAAGAAAAATAAAGAAATTTAACCTCCCCTTTCTTCCCATGATGGCATTGGGAATATTGGTTTTGCCTGAGCATAATCTTCTGGTAGTACTACAACCATTTTTCCATTTTGCCATTGAACTATATAGTATGATGGAGGCCAAGTTATACCCTTAAGATCTCTATATGAACCAATAGTTATTTCTCCAAATAATGTCTTAAACTTAACTCCGCTCATGAAGTATTCCAATAATTTGTCTTGATCAAGTGAGCCTACAGCTTCTATTGCTTGTTGAAGCATCATTCCCATTGAATAGTCTCTAGCTGCATGATAACTTGGCTCAATACCATACTTTTTCTTAAACTTCTCATAGAATTCTTTTCCTTCAGGCGTTATTGGTACGAAATCTGTGGCTGAAAAAACATAGTCTCCATCAGAACCTAGTTCAGTACCCCATTCAGGTAATGCTGGACCTACAGTACAGAATATTGCTTTTGGAGCCCATCCAATCTCCTTGCATGCCCTAACTATTCCAGCCGCATCTGGGAAGTATGTTCCACATACTAATACTTCTGCCCCAGCATCTCTAGCTTTAGTCACTATTGGTACGAAATCGGTTGTACCTTTCGGATAGTATTCTTCATATACTACTTCAAATCCAAATTCAGCTGCAAATTCCTTTGCTCCTTCAGCAACGCTTCTTGGAAAAGCAGTGTCTTCAGCTAATATTGCTATTTTCTTAGGTCTAATATCTGATGGTAATTTAGATAGCCATTCGAAGAATCTATAATGGTAGTGGGATGCAACTCCTCCTGCTCCACACATGAATGAATATTTAAACCCTCTAGTGTAGAGTTTTGTTGATGTTCCTTCACATATTGGCATTATCATTTTATATGATTCAGCTATTGGTTGAACTGCATAGTTAACTGAGCTTGCATATGGACCTACTATTAAGTCAACCTTATCAACTTCAATTAGCTTTCTATATAATTCCGCAGCTGTTGATGGATCGCTTTCATCATCATAATATATGGTTTTAACTTTGAGTCTCCTACCAAGCTCTTTAACGTATATTCCGCCTTTAGCATTTACATCTTCCATCCATAAGTCCCATCCCTTCCTAGCCATTAATGCTGGCTTTGAATACTTACCCGTAAATGCAAGTGTACGTCCAATTACAATATATTCTTTAGCTGGAGCTTTTGGTATCATGAAGAAATAGTAGTATGCAGCTCCAGCTATAACTGCTATTATAATAATAGCGGCAATAATTATTGCCTGTGTTTTGGCAATAGCATTTTTTGAGTAAAGAAGTTTTCTCATAAGTTAATAAACCTCCTTTCTTAATGTCTAATAAAACTTTATTGTTATTGATAAATATTTAAGATTTACCTATAGGAAAAGTAATAAAGTTATTTACGAATATCCATAAAGCAAAGAGTATTCAATGAAAATATCAAATTTTTATAATATTAATGGTTTTTATCTCTAATTTGTTATTTATTTGCTTAATCACAATGTTTCTTAACCAATTTTCATTTCTTTTTGGATAATCTTCTCTATAATGTGAACCTCTACTCTCAGTTCTAGTTAGGGCTGCAATTGTAATTATCTTGGCTACGTCAATTAAATTATAAATTTCTAATGCTAATTTAATATTATTTATTGAATTCATATTTGGAATATACATTTGGGGAATTATGTTTAGCTTTAAATTCTCAATTTCATTTAATGCCTTTTTAAGTTCATTTTCGGTTCTAACAACACCAACGTAATTGTCCATTAATTCTTGAATCTTCCTCATTAAATTTAATGGAGTAATCTTACCTGATCTTTTTTCAATTACATTATGAATCCTCCTCTTTTCCCTTACAATATATTCTTTATCTTCTATAGTAATTGTTTTCATAGTCTTAGCTTTTTGAGCTGCATATTTCCCTGCTCTAGCTCCAAATACAATTATGTCTGCTAATGCATTTCCAGCCAATCTATTTGCTCCATGAATACCTCCAGTTACTTCTCCACATGCATATAGTCCTTCAATATTTGTTTCACATTTTTCATTTATTCTAATTCCACCGATAAGATAATGTGCTCCTGGTTTCCATTCTATTGGTTGCCATCTTGGATCTAATCCTATTTCTTCACATTTCTTTAAGAAACGTTTAAATCTTTTTAATTCATTTTCAGGTACACCTGATAAGTCATTATATATTCCTCCGTGAATTGTTCCTCTTCCAGCTTTAATTTCCTTATAAGCGTATATTGCTATTAGGTCTCTAGTTACATTTTCAGCTTTATCTGGGAAATACTTCTTCATATATCTCTCACAATAAGCATTGTAGAATCTGCCTCCAATATAGACTAATCCATCTAATGGTAATGTTTCTCCTTTAAGTTCTTCTGGATATATTATGCATGCTCTAAATTGTATGAATTCCATATCTATTAATTCAGCTCCAATTCTTAATGCCATAGCAATACCATCTCCCGTTGAAGATTGTGGATTAGTTGTTGCTGGATATAATTGTCCAGCACCGCCAGTGGCTAGAATTGTTGATTTAGCTTTGAAGACTATGAAGCTTTTATCTTCAAGATTTAATCCCATTGCTCCAATAACCTTACCATTATAATAAATTAGGTTGGTTATCATGGTTTTATCGATTACATCGATATTTCTTCTCTTAACCTCATTTACCAGTCCTCTAATGAATCCTCCTTCATATGGATTCTCAGTTAAAATTAGTCTTGGATAAGTACATCCAGATACTGGATATACTAAATATTCACCGCTTTTCTTAATGAATTTCGTTCCAAATTTCTCTAATTCCTTAATTCTATCTAATACTTCATGGGTCATAATTTTAACTAATTTTTGATTATTAATTTCACATCCACCCTTAATAGTATCTTTGAAATGTATTTCTGGACTATCTTGTGATGTGCATGCAGCTTGTATTGCACCCATTGCAATTGAAGTTGAACCTGATGGAAGCTTATCTTTAGTTACAATTGTTACTTGAACATCTTCTTCATCAGCTTTTATTGCTGCCATTAATGCTGCTCCACCAGCTCCAATAATTAATACATCTG
>CAZCCB010000013.1:0-24161 GCA_964497155.1 uncultured Nitrososphaerota archaeon
GCGAATATAGAGAATGTAAATTCTATAAATCATCAGACATAGTTAAGGAGATAAAAAGAAGAATACTTTCAGAAAACACTTAATATTTAGATATCGTACATAAGTGATGCGCAATTCTTATTGGCTCTGGCATTCTTGGATGCTTAACGCACGACAAAACTATTTTAATTGCCGTCTCCAAACTTACCTTATGACCTACACTGACATAGAGAAATCTATTGGAACTTACCTTTACAGCTGCTCCAATAATTCGCTCCTTATAAATTATTGGATGAGAACTCCCTGTAATAAAGCGATCATATAAAATTTCTCCACACAACTTCTTTTTAGCAACTCCTATAGAAGGAATGTCTAATACAACACCAAAATGACATGCAAGTCCAAAAAAGCGGGGATGAGCTCTACCATGACCATCAATTAGAACAACATCTGGTTTACGATTTAACTTTTTAAATGCAAGAACACTTGGTCTTAATTCTCGAAATGCTAGAAAACCTGGAATATATGGTATATTAACTTTACAGGAAACACAGATCTTTTCTAAAATTTTCAACTCTGGAAATTTAAGAAGAACTGCAGCTGCAAAAGCTTTATTTTTTGTATAAGAAATATCTATTCCACAAATATATTTGGGAGGTACTGGAAGGGAATCAGTTTCAATAACTCTTTGAGATAATGACTCTTGAAGTAAACGGGCTCTAGCTGCACTAAATGTTAGATAATTATTACTTCTTGTAGAGGGAGAAGTCACGAAATAAAATATGTCTACAACAAATTTTAAGTTATTGCAAGTTCATTTCAATATCGAAATGGAAGCGCTTAAAAAAATCATAGATACATATAAGAAGCAAGGATATCATTTCGTAGGGAAATACAGTTTAATAAAACCATGCCACTGGCTAAAAGCTTCACTTCTATCAAGAGGAACACGTTACTGCTACAAGCAAAAGTTCTATGGCATACCATCACATAGATGCCTTCAAATGTCACCTACAATTGCATGTACACAACAATGCTTATACTGCTGGAGAATTCAGGCTTCTGATTTAAAAGTTACTTGGAATGAAGTAGATCTTCCAGATTATGATGATCCGGACCAAATAGTTATGAATTCAATTATAAAGCAAAGACAGGTATTGTCTGGTCTTAAGGGTAATAAGAAGGTTGATAGAAAAATGCTTGAAGAAGCATTTAGACCAATACATGCAGCAATAAGCCTAGTTGGAGAACCAACATTATATCCCAAAATTGACGAGCTTATAGGATCATTCTTCAAGCATGGATTTAAAACCGTATTTTTAGTTACGAACGGTACTAGACCTGATGTATTAAGCAAAATGCAAAATGAGCCAAGTCAATTATATGTTAGTCTCTCAGCACCTAATGAAGAAATTTATAGAAAACTTTGCAGACCAAGAATTAAAGATGGATGGAAAAAACTAATGGAGACACTTGAATTATTAAAAAGCTTCTCATGCCCCACAGTTATAAGAATCACACTTGTTAAAAACATTAATATGCAGAGTATAGGTGAATATGCGAAGATTATTAGTAAAGCTGAACCCACATATGTTGAACCTAAGGCAGCTATGAGTTTAGGATGGTTTAGATATAGACTCCCATTAAATGCAATGCCAAAATATAATGAAGTTGAGAAGTTTGGTATTGAATTAGCCAAATTAATAGGCTACAATGTTATTGATTACTCGATTAATTCAAGAATAGTACTACTTAGTAAACTTGATAAACCAATAAAATTACTATAAAATTAACTCTCAATCGGTATAAATTTTTCATTAGCCCCTTCTTTCGTTATTGATAAGATATCTATACCATCTCCTGAGATAGCATCTCTTTCAATTGCAGCTTTAATTGCCTTAATTATTAGCTCTTCACCATCATGAACCACCATATCAGGGGAGTAATTTGCTTCAATAATGCTTATGGCTAATGTTGAACCAGAACCAACAGCTGCATATTTATCTTCAATTAATGAACCAAGTGGATCAAGTACATACAGATGAGGACCTGTCGAATCTATGCCTGCAACAATGGTTTCAGTAATATAAGGCATTAGTTTCCTGTTATATAGAATCACTGATAATAATTTAGCCAAGCTTTTAACAGACATTGGTCGCTTATAATCTAATTCGTAAAGATTCGCCTCAGCCATAAGTGAGCGAGCTATTATTTGCATATCAGAGATTAAACCTGCACATGCGATACCTAGATAATCTGTTATTTTGAAAACCTTCTTGCCCGCCTTACTTAATATTGTATATCCATAAGCTACACGTTTTTCAGAGGCTAATACAACACCATCTTTACATACTATTCCAGCTGCAGTTGCTCCTATTACAGCCATAGTTATACACCACCATTCAGCTAATAATTTACAATTTCTACTAAGTATATTAATGTAATGCCACAATAGTAGAGAAGAAATAATTGATACTCCATAAAAATTATGCATGTTTTGTTATGATATATATTTAGGGAGACTGGTGAAAAATATCATGATAAAAGGGTATGTAATAGTATGACTACTAATGAAATTAGGAAATTCATAGCAAGAATATTGTGTGAGGGTGTTCAACTGAGTCCAGATGCTATAGAATTTATAGTTCAAAGTAATAATATTGACCAAATTACTAATCAAATAATTGGAAAATTAAGAAAGCTAACTAGAAAACCTTTGATTTTGACATCTGAAACAATAGCGGAATTATTACATATTAAGAGAGAAACTGTGAAGCTGAGAATTGATGCAAAGGAAGTAAAGGAAGACATAGAAATAGTGTTTAATGCATCTGATGTAATTAATAGTGAAGGTAATATTGATGATTTTATTAGTCATTTCATTAGCAGATTTAAAAAAATTAGAAGAATAATATTGAGAGAAAGATTTGATGCGAGAGGAACAATAACAATAAGAGAAGCAAAGAGAATAATAAAGAAGTATAATGATAAGGTTAAATTGATATGTATCATATCGAGTAAGAAAAAGGCAGATAATGGAAACATAATATTTGAAATTGAAGACTTAACGGATAGCATTAGGGCAATAGTACCGTTTAAGAGCAATATCATAGATAAAGCTGAGAAAATAGTCAAAGATGAGGTAGTATTCCTTGAAGGGAGAATAATTAACGATACTTTTTTAGTTAATGAAATTTCACAACCTGAAGTTCCAAGAATTAATAGACATAGCTATGAGAGTGAGAATTTCCCAGACATATATGCAGTATTAATATCAGATTTACATGTGGGAAGTAAATATTTCATGAGATCAACATTCAATAGGTTTCTCCTATGGATTAATGGTAAAATTGGTGATGAAAAAATTAGGAAAATTGCTAGACGAGTAAAATATTTGATAATCGCTGGAGATCTAATTGATGGAATAGGAATTTATCCTAATCAGGAAAAAGAATTACTCGTAAAAAATATTAAAAAACAATATGAAATAGTAGCCAGATATTTATCCCAAATACCTAAACATATAAAGATAATCGTAATCCCGGGAAATCATGATGCTACGAGGCGTGCTTTACCCTCGCCAGCAATCTTTAAGGAATACGCTGAACCATTATACAAGTTACCTAATATCATTATGCTAGGTGATCCAGCATATATAAGGTTACATGGAATGCTATTTTTAATAACTCATGGAAGAAGCTTAGATGATATATTAGCTACAGTTCCAGGAACTCATTATGATAGACCCGCTGAAGCTATGATAGAATTATTAAGAAGAAGGCATTTGGCACCGATTTATGGTGCTAGAACACCAATAGCTCCAGAAAGGGAGGATATGTTGGTGATAGATAAAGTTCCTGATGTTTTCCATGCAGGTCATCTTCATACATTTGGCTATTTAATTTATAGGGGGATTATTGTAGTAAACTCGGGAACATGGCAGGGGCAGACTGATTATATGAGAGCTATGGGTATGAAGCCTAATCCTGGAAAAGCTACCATCATAAATTTGAAAAGTAGAAGAGTAGAGGCAGTATTGGATTTCACTATAGAGAGTCATATAAAATTTGTTTAGTTAGTGGTGTAAATAATGACTATCGAAAAATATGGTGAATGGCGTTTAATAAACATTATTTTTGAGAAGATTTCAAAATTCAAAAATGTTGCTTTACCTTATGGTGATGATGCATCTGCAATTACCATTCCATTTGAAAGTAGATTGCTAGTTATCAATACGGATATGCTTGTTGCTTCTACAGATGTTCCTCCGGGAATGAACTATTGGCAAGTTGGAAGAAAAGCTACTGTAATGTGTATAAGTGATCTTGCAGCTAAGGGAGCAGAACCTAAATTCCTATTATTTTCACTTGGATTAAAGCGGAACATGAGACTTAAAGAATTTAAAGAATTGATAGATGGCTTAAATGATGGTGCTCAAGAATATGGGGCTTATATAATTGGCGGTGATACTAATGAAGCCTACGACTTAATAATTTCTGGAACAGCAATAGGATTTGCCAAAAGAGTAGTATCTAGAAGAGGAGCAAAGGAAGGCGATTTAGTAGCGGTTACAGGTTTTTTTGGCGAAACCTCTGCTGGACTCAAAATTCTCCTTGAAAATTTCGATGCTCCTAAAAACATTAAGTTACAATTGTTAAAATCAGTATATATGCCTAAAGCCCATGTAAAGGAAGGTATAGTTTTAGCTAATAGTAATGCTATTTCATCATCAATTGATAGTAGTGATGGTTTAGCAATTTCCTTATACACTTTAGCTGAACAAAACAATGTAGGCTTCAAGATACATACTTTACCAATATCAAAATATGCTAGGAAATTTTCTGAACTCCATAATTTAGATCCATTCGAACTTACATTTTATGGCGGGGAAGAATACAATCTAATAGTAACTATAAAAAGAGGAAAAGTTAAGGAAGCAATGAAAGCTATAAAGAGTGTTGGTGGGAAATTAATTTTAATAGGAGAAGTAATTAAGGAAAAGAAGGTAATTTATATAGATAGGGGTAAGGAGAGAATTATTGAAAAGAAAGGATGGGAGCATTTTCAATAATTAATAGTTCTTCAAGTTGGGAAGTATGAATGTAAATAAAGTAGTAATTATTGATGGATATAATGATGAACCAGCTGGATTAGGTGTACCACCATATTTAGATATTTATGCCAGATATACTGCAGGAGCGATATGGAGTTTTGACAGCAGCATAAAAATACTTTACTTCACAATTGACGAAGTTAGAAGAGATTTTGAATTTATTATTAAGAAGATAAACTCAGCTCAACTTCTAATCGTTCTAGGTGGAACAATAGTACCTGGAAAATATTTAGGAGGAGAACCAATAAAACCAGAAGAAGTGCTTAAAATTGGAAGATTAGCAAGTAAACCAATTAAGATTTTAGGAGGACCAATGGCTAAATTTGGTTTTGGTATTGAAGGAGGAAGACGACCAATCATTATGAAGGAAATTAAGGATTACTATGATATTATCGTTAAGGGTGATGTTGAGATTATTGTTTCAAGACTGCTGGAAGAAAAATTGAGAGTTGAAAGCATTGATCCATATGAAAAAAGAGAAAATGCTCATTCAATAAGGGATTTTGCCATAAAGGGAGCTAAAATAGTATTAGATCACCCCAATTATGGATTAAATTTAATATGCGAAATTGAAACCTATAGAGGATGCCCCCGCGTAATAACTGGAGGATGTTCCTTTTGTGCCGAAGTTTTACATGGTCTACCTGATTTTAGACCAATAGAAGATATTGTAAAGGAAATTGAAATTCTTTATCAATTCGGCGTTAGACACTTTAGATTAGGTAGGCAACCAGACATTTTTAGCTATATGGCTGAAGGAGTAGGAGAAAAAGAGTTTCCAAAATTAAATCCATATGCCTTAGAAAAACTTTTTTCCAGTATAAGGAACGTAGCTCCTAATTTGAAAGTGCTACATATTGATAATGCAAATCCAGGTGCAATAGCCAATCATCCGGATGAAGCGAGAGAAATAGCGAAGATAATAGTTAAATATCATACTCCTGGAGATGTTGCAGCATTTGGAGTTGAATCAGCTGATCCGGTAGTAATAAAGATGAATAACTTAAAGGCAATGCCTGAGGAATCATTAAGAGCTATTGAGATAATAAATGAAATTGGTGCTAAACGAGGATATAATGGTCTTCCAGAGCTTCTTCCTGGAATAAATTTTGTTTATGGATTAATTGGTGAAACAAAGAAAACTTATGAACTAAATTTAGAGTTCATGAGAGAAGTTTTAAGGAGAAAATTACTTGTTAGAAGAATTAATATAAGGCAATGCATACCTCTCCCCGGCACTCGAATGTGGACTATTGGAAACAAAATTATTAGAAAACATAAGGAAATCTTTAAGGCTTATAAAGAGAAAATGAGAAAAGAGATAGACTTACCTATGCTTAAAAGAGTAATTCCTCCATGGACTATTCTCAGAAACGTCTTCACTGAAAAGCATCAAAAATATGCAACATTAGCAAGACAAGTCGGTTCATACCCAATACTAGTTTACATACCAGAAAAAGTTAGCTTAAATAAGTATATTGACGTTGTAGTGGTTGACCATGGATATCGATCAATTACAGCTTTACCAATCCCATTAAATATAAATAGAATTTCAATTGATTTATTAATGAGAATTCCAGGAATAGGGAAGAAAAGGGCGGCAAAAATAATTTCAAAAAGACCATTTAGAAGCGTTAATGAGCTTAGGAAAGTATTAGGTAATGAGGAAATTGTTGAGAAACTTTTAAGTATAATAAGACTTAATATTGAGCGGTAAACTCTTAAAGCGTGTCCTCATTAAAGAATTATAGGGCCCGTAGCTCAGCTTGGATAGAGCATCTCCACCTCTATGAGGTGGAGCTCGAGCCGGCCTTCTAAGCCGGGGGTCGTGGGTTCGAATCCCACCGGGCCCGCCACAACCATTAAATTTATGGAATTTTGTCCATCAAATTTAGAGAGGTTTTTATATAGTTTTCGGCGGTTTCACTCTGATGAAGCAGATTGAAATTACAGATGCAATATTCATGAGTGAACATGAAGATTTACGAAAATCATTGACCTTAATAAATTTAATTTGACGAAAAGTACATAACTATTATGTTTTAACCAAATTTAATCCATACTTTAACTTTTCTTCCTTTCTATTTTTCCCATAAATCTTTTTGCTCTAATGGCAAATATATAGTGTATCTTGAACCTTGTTTAACTATGCTCCGTTCACCAAGGTATATGAAACCATGCCTTAATAATTCCAATTCTATGAAAGCATCCGTCATAATTATCATCCCCAGTATAAGTATAATATTTCATAACATAAACCCTAATTTTACTTTCATTATGTTTAATCTAGATGAAATTTTCAAAGCATTCTTAACTGCTTGACTAAATTTTAATGTGAATTCATATTAAGAGTTCATGAAAGGATAGATTAATCGTTTATTCTACTTCCTCTCATTAATCAATTTAGTTCACCATAGAATTTAGCATACAATGTTCTTTAAGAATTAACTTTAAACTTGAAACTGAACCTAAGGTGTCAATTGCTTTACCCTATGAAAGGAAATTCATATTAGGAGTTACACAGGATAGAATTAGTGAATCTGGAATACATATTAATATCTAAGAGATTAATTAAAAGAATTTATGTCATTATTGAGAAAGATTGATGCATTTTCATTTCAGAGGGTTGCCAAGTTAGCTGATATAGGCAACAGTTACTAAATTACTAGTTAAAGTTGAAGAAATTCTCACTAAGCGATCTTAAGATTCGAATTGATAATTGTTGAATAAGCAGCTAACTGCCAGAATTGATAAGAGTTGAAGGAAAGGTAAAACAATCTATTATTTAGTTAGATCAAATATTCAGAGACTGAAAGAAAACTTACAAATTAAAAGAATAAGCTTACTTTAATAAAGCATGTTAATAAGTTTAAGAGAAAAATATTTAAATGTGAAAATAGAACCATAAAATCGTTGAGCTGAGTAGAGCTAATTGGTTAAGTCTAATAGCGTTAACCCACTACCATGTAACGGAAAGACAACTAAGGAAATTAAAGATGAAATTCAAGTTTTAATTATTGCATTTACAATTTGATTTCAAAATTAATAAGGACAAATATAGCTCAAGAAAGCAAAAATCAGATACCTAAACATTACTTAGTATTTAAAAATGTTTAGCATTAATTTAGAGTAATTAGTGAGACAGGATAATGTCTTTTGATGATTTCTCCAGCTAGATCTAAGACATATTTTGCACATTCAATTATGACATGATCACTTGTTGCTACTACTTCTCCATGCTTAAGTACAGCTTTATCGCTTTGTTTAACTGCTTTAGCATCACCCACTAAATTAAATTTCTTTAGATACTTCCTAACCAGGCTAGCTAGTTCACCGCTTCTACTTACTGGACTGTCAAAGAAAAATAGGACTTGTTTAGGGGAATATTTACTCAAGAAGTTTAGTATTAAATTAATAGACTTATGAGTTAACTCTGTTATTTTATATTTTCCGAAGACAGCTGAGATATCACGTATGAAGCCATCGTCACATATTATTAGGGTTCTCCCTCGAATAGCGCTTTCAATAGTTATGAGGACATTATATCCATCTATGGTTAAGATTCGCTGTGATATAAATTCAGGTTTAACTTTCTTTTGTTTATGTATTTCTGCTTGAATTGGATCATATACTGCTCTATATAAAATTGCTCTCTCTTCTTTAGATAACAAATATCTTGAAGCAATGAAATTCGCTGCATGCTCTCTCTTATATCCTCTACTTAGGAGATATCTCATATCAATTATTGCATCCTTAAGTTTACTTAATGGAGTCATTATTCTATATAGATTGCTGGTCTAAATGGCATGGCAAGTTGGGCTCTATTCTTGGGGTCATACTTGTTAGGATCATCAGCATTAAATACTGAAACACTTAGATCTAATTCCTTCTCTAAGAAATTACGTGCAGCATCAAAGATACTTTTTTCATCTATTTTTACATTAATTCTTAGATTTCTCTCTTCCTTAGACAAGTTAACTAGTTTTTCATATGAATATTTAATTAATTTGATTGCTTCCTTTTCTCTTCCTTTTACATATGGCTTTTTCATTACTGCTCTTATGACGTCATTAAGCATAGTTACTCCTGAATTTAATAGCTGAGCAATATCTCGATATATTGACCATTTCCATTCTGGTGCTACATAAATGACTAGCTTAGTCGGTTTAGTTTTAAATAGCTTCTTTATTTCAAAGATGTCTTCTAGAGTTTCTTTAATTAGCATTTCTGAAAGTTCTGCTTCCATATAAACTTCCTCTTCTTTATATTCAGGCCATTTAGCTAGCGATATGAAGGGTTTATGTCCTGTTTTTGCCCAAAGTTCTTCGCATATAAATGGAATAAATGGTGCTAGAAGTCTAAGCCATATGTCAATAGCCTTTAAAATAACTTTACCATTTATTTTCTCGGTTCTCCTAATATACCATCTTAAAAGATTCCATACATTAAAGAGAGCTTCATTTAAAGCCGTTCTAGTTTTTAATTCCTCTAAGTTTCTAGTTACATTATTTATTGCTCTTTGAATACTGCTCAATAACCATTTATCTATCATGTTTAGTTCTTTTCTTGTATTGTCACTAGTAGCCATTGAGTATAATTGTAATACGAAACGGTAAAGAGATTCAAGATTTCTTTTCATATCTTCAGCATTCTTATTTCTCCAGTCAGGATCATCAAAACCTTCTGCACTCAATAATAGAGTTGCACGTATAATATCAGCACCGAAATTTTTAATTGCATTTTTTAGCGTTATGAATATACCTTTTGACTTAGACATTGGTTTTCCTTCTATCATAAGCATACCATTGACACCAATTGCCCTTGGCCATTTTTCTTCAGGAAAAACTGCAGCATGGTGAAATATGAAGAATGTAAGATGATTTGGTAGTAAATCTTTAGCTGAGACTCTTAAATCAACTGGATACCAGTAATCAAATTCTTTTCTCATAGAATTTAATAGTTCAATTGAAAGTCCAGTTTTCTTTGAAAGTTCATTTGGATCACCTTTACCTAGGAAGATATAGTTGAGTACTTCATATGTTAAGTCTTCAGGTTTAACTAGTCCAGCATTTACGTATTTACTAATAGTGTAGAAAGCCATGTAAATTGTGGAATCACTGAGAGTTTCAACGAGCCATTTTGGGTCCCAAGGTAGAGGGGTCCCGAGTCCTGAGAATCTTGTGCAGGGTTTATCTTCAAGCCAGTCTATCACCTCTTCGAAATTTCTTCTTGCTTCAGGTGGGAGAACTTTTGCATTTCTAAGAAGTTTTCTTGATAACTCCTTCCATTTAGGATCAGAATATTTAAGGAACCACTGATTTTCCAATACCTTAACTATGCATTTAGTTCCACATCTACAGATAACGGGTCTTGGTAGGTCATACATGATATCTGCATAACCTTTTTCTATGAAATCCTTGATTATGCGTTCTTTAATTTCATAGATTTTTAAGCCAGCATATTCACCGCAATTATCTTTTAAAATACCTTTATGAAATTCCTTTTTGTATATTATTTGGGTAGCTTCTTCAGCTTTAGGATCAAATTGATTTTTAACTTTAAGTTGCTCAACTACTTCAATTGCAGGATATTCTCCAAAACCTTCAACTGATATTATTGATATAGGCTTTATTTTCTTTACAGTTTCTACATCTATACCATATTTAATTAAGGGGTCTGGATTTTCAATTAGGTCTTTAAGGGCTAACCAATCATATGGTGCATGTGCAGGAACACTATATACTAGTCCAGTACCATTATCTGGATCTACAAATGGCGCGGGGAGAATTAATATTTCTCTATTGTTAACTGGATCTCTACAGGTTTTTCCAATTAATTCCTTGCCATTAAAACGCTTTATTACTTTGATTTTCTTTAATTGTTGAGATAACTTATTAGCTGCTTGTTCACTTATAACCCATTTTTCGCCGTTAACTTCAGCTAGCACATATATTGCTTCAGGATTAACCCAAAAATTAGTTACTCCATATATTGTCTCAGGACGGAAAGTTGCAGCCGGTAAATATGCATCTTTAAATTTAAACTTCATTAATATGTAACGTTCAGGTGATACACCTACTCCTTCAAGTCTATCATGATCTCCAGTTGCACTTTTACATCTTGGACACCAGACGATCGGATGAGTTCCTTTAACTACATATCCTTTATTTCTTAATGTGATGTATTGCCAATTAATGAATTTGCTAAATGCTTTATGATAACTGGTAGTATGAAATTCTCTCCGCCAATCAATTGAAAATCCCATACGTCTAACAACTTGTCGATTTTCATTTGTATAATATCGAGCCATATAAACTGGATCTGTGAATTTCTTAATTTCTTCAGGCGGTACACCATCAATTTCAATTAAGACTCTTATTATTTTTTGGTCACCCTCTTCAATTCTCTTAGCTGCACCGGCAATGGTTACACCAGTCCAATGCCAGGCCCATGGGAAGAGAACATTGTATCCCTGCATTCTCTTGAATCTAGCATATACATCGACTCTTGAGGCAGTAAAGGCATGACCAAGATGAAGAGGGCCATTCATATATGGGAATGGGAATGTAACGAAAATTTTGGGTCTTGAATCTGGATCAGCTTCGAAAATTTTATGTTCTTCCCATAGTTTTATCCATTTCTCTTCTATTTCATGTATATTGATTGAAGCTTCCATTGAGAATGCCTCCACTGTTTACATTAATTAAGCAATATGAAATACCCTATATAATATTCGTGGCTGAGATGGATTAACCTAATGTTACTTCGTAATGGAAGAAAGGAATTGCTCGATTAAGTTTACAGCATCCTTGATTTTACTTGCGTTCTTTCCACTTCCTTGAGCTAAGTTGTTTCTTCCACCACCTTTTCCACTTAAGATTTGAGATATTTCTTTAGCTAAAGTATGGCAGTTTAAGCCTAATTTAACTGCATTTTCTTCAGCCATGATAACGAAAGTCACTGCCTCTCCATCAATATTGAATAAACTAACTATACTGTTTTGGACTTCCTTAATAATAGCTGCAGCTAGATCAATTAAATCTTTCATTGATAGTTCACTTAATGTTCCTGTTATTAGCTTAAATTGCCCAATATTTTTCTGATTTTTAATTAATTGTTCCTTTAATATGGACATGTAATGTTTCCATAATATTCTGGATTTATGCCTTAAACTTTTAACTTCTAGTTTTAATTTTTCAATAGTTTCTGGAATATAACTTATTTGAGTATTCAGTGTTTTAGCTATTTTATTTATCAGCGCCTCTTGATTTTGAATATAGATTAATGCAGCCTCACCACATGCAAATTCTAATCTTATAACTCCATCTTGAATTCTATGTGCTCTCAGGATTTTTATTAAGCCAATTTCTCCAGTAGATTTGCAGTGTGTACCGCCACAAGCTTGTACATCTATATCTCCTATTTCAACAACTCTTATATCACGTCCTGGTACTACGCCTCCTTGATATAATCTGAAACCAAACTTTTGTTCAGCTTCTGTTCGATTCATAAAGGATGTCTTAACCTTCAGATTAGCCATTACGTAATTGTTAGCCAATAATTCTATTTTCCTAACCTCATCATAGCTTAGTTGTTTATAATGAGTTATATCGAGTCTGCTACGATTAACATCTTTTTGTGTACCAGCTTGCCAAATATGTCTTCCTAATACTTTGGTTGCTGCTGCTAGTAATATGTGCGTAGCTGTATGATTTCTCATTAGAGCAAGTCTCCTTTTTTCATCAATAATTCCAGTGATTATAGATCCTATGGGGGGTAATGGACCATCCACTCTATGGATAACTACATCATTAATTTTTTGTACATCTATTATTGAAGCCTTATTTGAATTCCATATTATGTAACCAGTATCTGATGGTTGTCCTCCTCCTTCAGGATAAAATGCGGTTTTATCTAGGATAATATAATTATCAATTACGCCCAATACTTTTGCTTTAAAAGTAAATTTGTATGGATCATCATAGTATAGAAGCTTAGTCTTGGGAAACTGAGTTACATCTATGTGGAATGGAATTTTCTCTTCTTTTATTTTCTTAGTTTTAGCTTGATGTTTAGCTGCAACAATTGCATAAAAATTATTTGGAATTTCTACTTCAACTCCAAATTTTGATGCTACTTTTTGAGTTATTTCGGGCGGTATTCCATGAGAATCGTACAGTTCAATTAAAGTATCTATTGATAGTTTATTCTCACTTTTCTTTGTTAGATTTTTGCATATACGTTCAATTATGCTTGAACCTTTAGCTAATGTACGTTTATATCTTTCTTCTTCAATACTAACCATGTCAAGAATTATGCTACGCATTTCTTTTAATCTTGGAAATGTTTCCCCCCATAATTTTATTTGCATATCTATTATCTCGGTGAGGGGAAGTTTAATGTTAAGTAATTTCATTAACTTCATTGTTCTACGTAATACTAATCTCGCCAGATAACCCTCACCAGTGTTTGAAGGAACTATACCGTCAGCTAACATGAAAGTTAGACATTTGGTATGATCTAATATTCCAAAGAGGGTTTCAAGAGGAGAAATTAACTTGATTAGTTCATTTAAATTAATACCAATATTTTGAGATACAATCTTCTTAATTGAATTATAATCTCCTTTAAGTGAACTCATAATATAAACGTATTCTTTGAGAAATTCACTTGATATATTTATACCAATAATATTCAAAAGTTTCTCCATTAATCCTGGATATATAACATGAAAAGCTGTTGGTAATTTAGTTGAAACCCATGCTAAACGTTCAATGCCATACCCAGTATCAACTATTTTTAATGGCATTTCAATATAATTGCCATTAACAGTTTTATAGCACATGAAAACTAAAGTTGCAACTTCAAGTCCACCAATGCATACTTCAAATGATGGACCAGCATTACCTCCACCTTCCCAAAAACTTTCTTTATAAGTTATCTCCTCAGGAGGAGCACCTAAAGTTTTCGTTAAGAATTCATGGCAATATTTTACTGTTTCATTTTTCCAGTAAACTTTAAGATTGGGATAATTAAATGCATGATGACCACCCATTTCGAATATTGTTAAGTGTCGCCCCATGGTTAATCCTACATTATCTATGTCAACTAGTCTTATACATGGTTGAGAAATTACAAGTGGATTTGCTGGGGGAGGAGTTATTCCATTAGTAACGAATGGTTGGAAAAGGGCTATGCTGGCTATTGTTAAGTATAGATCATCTCTCCATCGAGCTACTACAGGTCTGGGAGATAAAATTTCATGTCCATATTTTTTAAAAAAGTTCAAAAATAATTTTCTCATTTCATTAAGTGAACATTTCCTATTAAACATAGATTTCTTCAGAAAAACATATGGTTCACATGGAGATTCTCCACATGTCTCCCTTTCCTTATTTAATGTCCAAAAATAGCAGCCACACTTTTTACATTTTTTTCTATAAAATGAATTTTCAATTAAAAAGGGAATTTGAAATTCTTTAGGATTAATCATTGAATCACCACTAATTTAACCAAAAATATCTTATAATACCAAATTATATTAATTACTGCATTACTTCTAATCTATTTAGCGTGGCTTTATAAATTTAATAGGACTAAATTGAATAAGGTTTTAGTGCTTATCCGAATAATGCTGCTAAGCCTTCAGCAATTTCTTCTTCAGCAGTTTCTTCTTCCTTCTTTTCCTCTTCCTCCTTCTTCTCCTCCTTAACCTCAGCTGAAGGAGCAGCAGCTGGAGCAGCTGAAATGGCAGCAGCTGGGGCAAGTGTAGTTGCAGCGCTAATTACTTCATCAATATTAATTTCCTTTAAGGCTGCAATGAGAGCTTTCAATCTAATCTCATCAACCTGAATACCTGCTGCTTCAAGAACCCTTTTAAGTGAATCCTCAGTAATCTTCTTTTTCGCATGATGGAGTAGGAGGCTTGCATATACGTACTCTATTTCAATCACCTCCAATTTGCGATATTACGAAATTATATACTGATATTTAAATTTTAGTGCTTATCCGAATAATGCTGCTAAGCCTTCAGCAATTTCTTCTTCAGCAGTTTCTTCTTCCTTCTTTTCCTCTTCCTCCTTCTTCTCCTCCTTAACCTCAGCTGAAGGAGCAGCAGGGGCTGCTTCCACTAATTTCAATTCGGGTTTTAATTGAGTTATATGCATAGCTAGTATTAGAGCTCTTGAATTTGCTAGTTTAATAGATTCAGCTAGTGTTTCTGGTGTTGGTAATGCAGTTATAGCTGAGAGAAGCCTTGCTGAAACTACTGCTTTTCTAATTATTAATGGAGCGCTCTCCGTGGTTATGAATGAAGCTTCAGTGCATAAATTAATTGCAGCAGTATATGCATTTAGTAGATCATTCTTATATTTATCTAGATCTAAATGAATTTCTTCTGATGTTAATATATGGCCATTAAAGTATGCAATTTTTAAATTTAATTTTACTTCAATTGGTTTAATATTAAGTCTTTTTAATAGTTCTGCTAAATCAGCTGATATAACATCACCCTTCTTAGCAACTACAGTATCCTTGGTAATCCATATTGACCCTTCTTCTATTTTTACAGGGATTTTAAACATGCTAAATTTACTCATTATAGGGCCTGGTGAAAGCCCAGTATTTCCAGCTGGAACCATTATATCCTTGGGAGCTATATCTCCTGGTTTAGCTTCAGTTAAAACTTTATGCTTATCAAGAATGAAGGCTAAAGTGAATGGGTTTTCATTTGAAAATATAAATGCATTTTGACCTTTAAGATGATTAATTAATTTATCTAGACCCGGTTTTTTGTCAATGCAAAGTTCAATAGCCTTTTTCATTAACGTGTTTTTTGCAACCTTTATTAACGCAATATCACGTAAAATTTTTCTCAATTCCTGCATCTGTCTAGCTCTCAATCCATAGAGATCTGCAATTGCAATTACTTCATAATTTAAAATTAATTGACTTAATTCTTTTACTTTAGCAATTTTCTCAGGTCTAATCTTTATACGACGTTTAGCTATTAACATTAAATTCACCTCTTAAATTTAACCTTAATTGGGGGGCCCATTGTGGTTTTCACATAAATAGTTCCTATATTATGTGGACTCTTAACTCTACGTTCAATTGTAGAAATTACTACTTCAGCATTTTCAGCTATTTTCTCAATAGGCATGGTTTCAGTTCCAATTCTACATTGAATTAATGGTTGTGCTCTAGTTCTAACTCTAATTAAGGAGCGTGCTCGTTTAATTGCTGAAGCTACATCTCCTGTTGGTGGTAATGGTTCAGGCATTTTTCCTCTGGGACCTAAAACTGGGCCTAAATATCTTCCAATTAGGGGCATTAAATCTGCCCTAGCAATGAAAACATCATAATTTTTAGCTATTTTCTTAGCCATTTTTTTATCGGCTCCTAATTTTTCAATATCAGCGCGACCTAGAACTAAATCGGCGCCAGCCTCTTTAGCTTTTAATGCAAAATCTCCTTCACCGAAAACGCATACTTTAACAGGTTTATCTATAGGGTTAGGTAAAACTATTTTTGCATTAATTCTATTTTCAGGTTTTTTCATATCTAAATCTCTTAACACTATTATTAAATCTACTGATTGTTTAAAATTTCTCTTTTTTGAATTTTTAATTGCAACTTCTATAGCTTTAATTAATTCTTCTTTTAGGGAAGGCATATTTATGACCCCTCATGTTTAAGTATTATTTCATCATATTTTCCTTCATCAATTTCCTTTTGCACAATTCTTGGATCCTTCCCTTCAACGGTAACTCCCATACTTAAACATGTTCCTAATATTTCTTTAACTGCACCTTTAAGTGTTTTTGCCATTAATTGCGGTCTCTTTATTAATGCAATTTTAATTACTTGTTCAATTGAGAGATCCCCGATTTTCTTTTCATGAGGTAAGCCTGATCCCTTTTCAGCTTTCAATTCTTTAATTATTAGGGCAGTTGTTGTAGGTATGCCAACAGTTACTTCGAATTCTTTTGTATCTACATCAACAGTTACTTTAACTGGAACTCTCATGCCAGCGAATTCTTTTGTTAGTTCATTAATTTTATTGACTACTTGCATTACGTTAATACCTAATGGACCGAGAGCTGGGCCAATTGGTGGGCCACCAGTTGCTTTTCCTCCCTCAACTAGGAAGTTAAACGTCTTTTTTGTACCCATAGTTATCACCAGTATGTTAATAGTTAGCTAATGTGGATTTTGTAAGGTGACTCTTATATTTTCCGCTTTACCTTATTTAACGATCTTCTTAATTGAATCACCATGAACTGTAATTGGGAGAGTATATGCTGCTTCAAGCAATTCAAGTGTAACTTCCTCTTTACTATGATCTATTCTAGTAACTTTTCCCTTCATCCCCCTAAATGGACCGCTAATTATCTCGACAATATCGCCAATATTTAAACCTTCAAGAGGTGATTTTGGTATTAGGAAAGTTTCAATTTCATCTGGATTTACCTTTCCTGGAACCCATCCTTTTACATGCTTTATTCCAATAACTGCTTGCTCTACTAAATGTAGGCTATCAGCTTCAATAAAAATAAAGCCCCTAACTTCATCGGGGGAAATTATTGCTTTTATCGGCAAAGATTTACTAATGCATCTAGCATGTATTAGTAATGCTGTACTCTTTTCTTGACCTGCAGTGGTTCTAACAGCGAAATAGGGAGACATTTCCATCACTTCTATGGTGGTAATGCTTGAATTACAGTTGACATTAACTGTATAATAAAAGCATATGAACCTAAAATTAATAGTCCTAGTAGGCAGATTTTTAGTGAAAGCCAAAATTCTTCTTTTGATGGTTTTCTTGAAAGCCTTACTATTCTTCTAATAGATTCCATGAAATTGCTCAAATTATTCCCCTCCATGAAGATTATGATATAATGGATGCTTTATTATTTGCTAAAGCAATAAGGCTAATAAAGCTTTCTGAACATGAAGCCTATTTTCAGCTTGATCCCAAACTATTGATTTAGGTCCATCAATAACTTCATCAGTTATCTCCTGTCCTCTATGTGCAGGTAGACAATGCATAACTATTACATCTTGAGGAGCATGCTTCAATAATGATGAATTTACTTGGAATGGTGGGAAAACTCTCAATCGTTTCTCAGCTTCAGCTTCTTGACCCATGCTAATCCATACATCAGTATAAATGACATCAGCATCTTTTACAGCTTCAGTTGGAGAATGAATTACTTCTATAGTTGAACCTGAAATTTCAGCATTCTTATATGCATTTTCAAGAACTTCCCTTTTAGGTTCATAACCCTTAGGACAAGCAACTTTAATGTTTAAGCCTAATTTAGAGCAACCAGTAATTAGTGAATGACATACATTATTAGCTCCATCTCCAAGATAAGCTACATTAACACCACTAAGTTTACCCTTCTTCTCCCAAATAGTAAGCATATCTGAAATTATTTGACAGGGATGATACATATCGCTTAAACCATTTATTACTGGAATTGATGCTGCATTAGCTAGGCTAATTAAATCTTCATGATCATAAACTCTAGCCATTATTCCATCAACATATCTACTTAAAACTCTAGCAGTATCCTCAATGGTTTCCCCACGTCTAAGTTGAAGATCATTCCAATTCAAATATAAAGCATAGCCGCCAAGCTGATACATTGCAACTTCAAATGAAATTCTAGTTCTAGTTGAAGGCTTCTGAAATATCATTGCTAAAGTTTTCCCTCTAAGCAATGGAATTATCCTTTCACCAGCATAAAATCTAACTTTCAATTGACGAGCATAATCTAATATTGAAATTAACTCTTGAGGTGAAAAGTCTTGAAGAGTTAAAAAATCACGTCCCTTTAACTTTACCATTATAACACCCAATCAAATAATAGCTAACAAGTTAATAAATAATAAGTATTAATCACCTAATAGGTTAGATAATAACCATTGAGGTGAAAAGCGAATTAAATCATCATAATTCTGACCTACACCAAGATATATTAATGGTTTCTTCGTTGCATAAAGTATTGATATTGCAGTTCCACCCTTAACATCTGCATCAATTTTAGTCAATATTGAAGCATCAATTCCAACTTCCTCATTAAACTTCTCAGCCTGAATTAATGCATCATTACCAGCAAGTGCGTCACCAATGAAAATTGTTAAATCTGCATCTATAACCCTAACTATTTTCCTAAGTTCATCCATTAAATCTCTATCAGTCTGCATTCTACCAGCAGTATCTATGAGAACTACTGGAATACGATGTGAATATGCATAATTAACGGCGTCATAAGCTACGGCGGCTGGATCAGCACCATATTGATGTTTAATCATTTTTAAACCGAGATTTCTAGCATGAATAGCTAATTGCTCTTGAGCCCCTGCTCTAAATGTATCACTACAGGCAAGTACGCTTAATATATTCATTTTCTTTAACATATAGGCTATTTTAGCTATTGTAGTTGTTTTCCCACTTCCATTTATACCTACAAAGACAATTTTACATGGAACTGCTTCTTTCCGTTTTTCATTAATTATTTTAATTAAATCTAGGTCTCCAGCATCTTCAATTATTCTTAAAATTGAATTTCTAATTGTATCTTTAACTAGACTCTCCACATTTTTACTGAAACGTTTAATCTTAACACCTATCAATTTCCCTTTAACTTCATTAACAATATATTCGGCTACTTGATATGAAACATCACATTCAATTAATTTTAATTGCCAATTGAAAAGTATATCTTCTAAATCAGATTCAGTAAGTGTCTTTTGTATTATAGCTTTAGTTAAATATTTAATTGATTCCTTTAATTTTTGAAACAATCAATATTCACCCTTTACTCTGATAGGTTTGAATTAGCTTATTCAATTCAGCCTGCAAAATAGATATTCGATTAAGAATTTCTTCAAGTTTCTTTTGCACTGCTAATTGCTCCCTCTGTAATTGAAGAATATAATTTTCTATATAATCCTCAATTTTCGGAATTGATTCCTTAACGATTACTCCTGAACCTATTCTTAAAAATGCAGTTTCATTATCTTCAATTAAAGCATTAATCATAATTAATGAACCCAATGGAATTAATACATTTGATCCTTTACTTGCCTCCTTAATAGTTCGTAAAGTATCTAGAGTTAATTGTGCATCAGCCAACATTCTAGTGAGATTTTCATGCTGTTTCTGCAATGTTTCAGCTATTGAATTTAATAAATTTAATTCAGTATAAGTTCTACTTATTCTTTCATCTAATTTTTCAGATACTTTACTCATGAGATTTCAGCTCCAAAATACTTCTAATTAAGGGATTTTTAGTTTCTTCTGGAGGTATTATTGAAATATTTTTAATATGTATATGTGAACGTTTAACTTTATGTAATCCACTTAAAGTTGAATAGATACGTTCAATTGCATGATCAACTTTAATTGCTGAAACATCAATTACGAACTTCTGCCATTCACCCGTTCTAAGCATTATTTTCCCTTCAATCCTATAAACCTTAACATTATTCTCAGCCATAATTATACAGCCTCCACAAGACCTAATGTACGCTCAATATGAGCTAATTCAGGACCAGTAGTAGCCAATCCAACTAATGCTCCATAGGAATTAGCTACTGCACCCACCCCCACAAATGGGTAGCCTGCATTTACAGTTCCAACATCGACATTAACTTTAAATATTTCACTTATATTTTTAAGTTCATCTTCACTTGCAAGAGGATGAACCAATCCACCCTTATTTGTAATGAGAGCAGCTGCACCAATTATCGGCATACCGGCAATCATACAATTGAAAACTTCAACTCCAAGTACATCTTCAATTAAATGTTTAGCTTTATCTTCAAGTTTAGGATGAACTGCAGCTGCATAATTATTTACTAAAATTATATTTCCAAGAGCAGTTTTCTTGCTCGGTAAGACTTCAACATTTACTTTCAATTTCGATTTCAACAATGATATTTCATCACTATTAGCATAATAAGGCAGTAATATTCCATTTGAATTACCAACAGCCAATGCACCAATTAAAACTGAATCCCCAATCCTAGTCTGAATTACCGGTACCCGCAATACTTCCTCAACTATTCGAACAGTCTTATCAATTACATCCGGAGGTAAAATTACATATGAATCTGTAGCTAAACAAAAAACACCAATACTATGACTACCATAAATAGATATTTTTTCAATCAATTCCTAAACCTCAATCCTCCACCAAATACACTCTTACTGTTCCATCTTCCTCCTTAACAGCTCTAACCCTAATCCTCCTAGGAGGCTTCTTCTTACCCCTACTCCAAATAGCCTCATTAACTTCAGGTGAAATCCACACCTTTTCAGTCTTCATATGCCGTTCAATAAAGCTTCTCAAAAAGCGAATAGCTCTTGGAACCCTTTTAGGTCTAGGAACTAGAAATGCAATTCTAAATGGTACAGTATATATTCTCTCTTCAACCACCTTAGATTCCTTCTCACTCATCTAAATCACCCTATAATTGAAGCCTACTCCTCCTCCAATGTCTAAGTTTAGGATGACGCCTAAATTTACCCCTAGTCTTAACTATAACCCAAAATGGAACAGGAAAATTCTGCTTCAAAGCTCTAGCGAGCCTACGCTTCTTAGCAGCAGGTTTATTTCGAGCCATATCAGATTAGCCTCCCTCAAGATTTCCTCTTAAATATAATTCTCGTAGACCTCCTACGACCTGAAAGCTGAATTAAAATTGCCTTCAACTGCTCATCAGTTATGGGAATAGATATACGGCCTGAACGAGCAAGATTAATTAATTGAACTTCAAGTTGCTCAGCAAATTCAGGGCGAACCATCTTCAAATTCATTAATCGACTCCTAGCCTCAGGAGTCAAAATACTACGCAAAATAGCCTGCTTCTCAGCCTCCATCTGCTCCCTTCTCCTAGCCTCCTCAATTTTCCTCTGAAGTTCAAGCAGTTTCCTACGTCTTATGGCTTCAAGTTCCTCATCTTCATATTCAACCATAAATAAACACCTCAACTAAGTCAATTAGGTCACTGCAACATATTTCTTTAACTCAGGCATCCTCCTCTGAAGCTCCCTAAAAACTCTAGTTGAAATCCTATCCAAAAGCGAATAACCTTCAGGCGTAAGAATTCTACCCTTACCCTCAACTTTAGTAACTAATCCAGCCTCCTCAAGTTGCTGAAGAGCCTTCCTAATAACTGAACCACTACCCCTCCTAAAATGCTCCTTCCTAGTACCCCTACGCTTCCTACCACCATAAGCAGTTCTAAGTCTAGAAATACCTACTGGACCATAAATGTAAAGCTTCCTCAATAGTGATGCACATCTAATATACCACCAATCAGGATCCTCAGGTGGACGCTCCTTATGAACACCAGTCTTAACAAACAATGCCCATGCTGGAGGCTTAATTTGGGGATAATTCTCCTTCAAATACTTTGCTAAAGCATTGATTAATAGTTGAGGAGGTACAGTATATGGTGTAGCCATGCCTATTCACCGTCAACTAGTTTTAAGCTAATCTCAGCTTGAAAGTAGGACTAATTCTTATAAAGTCTTCGCTTCCTAAAAAGTATTACAGTCAATCCACGAACATCAAGAACCTCAGCATTAACAGCATCAGCAAGACGCCTAGCCAACATCCATCTATCACAATTCTCAACCTGAAGAGCACTCTTCAAAAAACGAACCTTAATAACCTCACGCTCATCAAGCTACCTATCAACCTCATCAATAACCTCACTACACAAACCCCTCTTACCAATATAAACATGAGGCTTACCCTGCTGAACCAAATCAGCAAGCCTACGCTTCTCCCTAGATGAAAGCTTCATAACCAACCAAACCCCACAAAACCTCTCAATACTCCTCGCTACACCTCAAAATATACCCTTATAAATTCACCTCTTAAACGGAATCCTCATCTGCCTACCACACTTAAAACAAGTAATAACTATATGAGGCATACGATTAGAACGAATCCTAACCCTACAATTAACACCAGGCCACAAAAAAGAATAACAATAATGACAAAAACACCTACGCCACCGCCTAGGAATACGAACCCTACAACGCATACTAATACGCCTAGCAAGCAAAACATACCTATCAGCAAGCTCAGGATCAAAATGAAAAACAGACTCAGCTAACCTAAACAACCGATCAATCCTCTGCAAAGCAATATCCCTAATCAAACGAGAATAACTAGGCATCCCAATAATACACCAGATAAATAGTTAAACCAAATATAAAATAAAATTTAATTGAACAATCATGACCCACCTACAAATAATAATAGCAGAAGCAGCACTAGAACTAATACCAAAACAAATTAGAAAACATCCATCAATAATCAAATACGCCAAAAAAAGAGGCAAAAACCCCAAAGAAATACTACTAGACGCATCATACCATCACCACGCAATGAAAAAACTAGAAGAAAAATGGAAAAGAGGAAGACCAGACATAACACACATAACACTCCTACACATACTAGGAACACCAGCAAACCTAGAAGGCTACATACAAACATACGTACACACCATAAACGACAAAGTAATATACATCAACCCACAAACAAGACTACCAAGAAACTACCTAAGATTCACAGGACTAATAGAACAATTATTCATAAAAGGACAAGTACCACCCAAAACAGAAAAACCACTACTAAAAATACAAAAACAAACACTACAACAATTACTAAACAAAATAAAACCAACAAAAACAATAATACTAACAACAAACGGACAAAAATACACACCATGGAAAATAGCAAAAATACTAGCAAACGAACAAAAACCAGCACTAATAATAGGAGGATTCCCACACGGAACATTCAAACAACAAAACCTCAAACTAGCAGACATAAAAGCAACAATATACCCAAAACCACTAGAAACATGGACAGTAACAGCACTCATAATCCACGCATACGAAAAAGAAATGAAAATCTACGAAAAAGCATGGAACAAGCCTCAGAATTTCCAGCTCAATTCACAGGTTTAAACCTCATTGACCCCCTTATCATCATCAGCAAAACAAATACCACAAAACCCCAAAATAAACATTACCACC
>CAZCCB010000014.1:0-17982 GCA_964497155.1 uncultured Nitrososphaerota archaeon
AACTGAATTTCATGAATAGTAGTTACAACTGGAGTATTATCATCAATTGCACCTACCTCTCTTAAAATTGCATATTCCAATTCACTATATCCCCCACCCTTCCCAATCCTATATCCTTCATGTGAAACTGCAACTGAACCAACAATTATAACATCAACATTAGGAATTTTTTTCAAACTTAAACTTCTACCCCAAATAAATGCTCCTCTAATAGTAGATGCAAATCTAATTTCACTGCCAGGAATCTTTGATGGATCAAGAAGTAGAAATCCCTTTTTAAGTCTTGGAGTTGGCATTATAATTTTCTTACCCAACTTTAAAAGTAATTCTCTAACTGGACGCTGTGGAGAATCCGGATTAACCTTCACTATTCTAGCATTCCTAATGAAATCAAGCTTCAAAATATTCTTAGCAGCAATTTCAGATCCAATGAAATTAGGAATTCTACCATAAACTGGCCTCGGAAATGCAGCTACTCCTTTTTCCTCCATTAATCTCCAAACTTCATTCCTAATCCTCTTCTTAATCTCCTTAATGCTACTCATATCAATTCACTATAAGTCAATTAATATTAAATTATAACTAAATATTTAGGCTTAAATATTAAGTTAAATATTATTTCCAATTTAAACATCATGAATAAAATCCCCTAACAGAGTGGTGAGCAATTCTTGATTAAATTTGAAATGAATACTAGAAATATTAGTTTAATTGCAGTAATGTCTGCACTTACATGTATAGCTACATTAGTATTCCAAGTATATATTCCAGATACTCAAGGATACTTTAATGTTGGTGAAGTTGCAGTTTATACTTCAGCATTACTATTTGGACCAATTATAGGTGGAATTTCAGGTGGACTTGGAAGTGCAATTGCAGACTTAATTTCAGGTTATAGTCATTATGCAATTGGAACATTAATTATCAAGGGAATTGAAGGCTTCATAGTAGGCTTAATAGGATTATCCATTAGGAAATTCAGTGGAAATGTTTTAAAGTTAATGGCAATAATTATAGCATTAATTGCCTCATCAACCATATATTATATTGGAGCAACCTATTATAGTGGTTTAATGGAGCTTTCAATTGGCTTTCCATATTTAGGATATAATACTGCTTCAATATTTATTCCATCAATAATATGGATAATACCTGCAATAATACTATTTATATTCATAACTTATACTGCAATTAAAGCAGACTATAAATCAGTGGGATATTCAATAGCATCATTAATTGGTGGAATTGAAATGGTAATTGGATATTTCCTATATGAATTTCATGTACTATCATTTGGATGGGCAGCATTAGCTGAAGTACCATTTAATATATGCCAAATGCTAGTTGGAACTTTAATTACACCAATAATAGTTAAAAGTATAATTAAAGCAATTCCAATTCAATTTGGAGGATAGATAATGATTAGAAATAAATTGCTTCTTGGAAAGCTTCCACCAAACATTCTTGAAAAATATGTTTTCAATAGACTTGGAGCTAAAGATTCAAGAGTAATTGTTGGGCCTAAAATTGGTGAAGATGCAGCAATAATTGATTTTAATGATAAAGTATTAGTCATGCATTCAGATCCAATAACAGGTGCAATTGAAAATATTGGTTGGCTTGCAATTAATGTTAGTTCAAATGATGTTGCAGTTAGAGGTGCAAAGCCAAAATGGATTTCACTAGTAATATTACTTCCAGAAAATGCCGACTTAAACTTACTCGATGAAATTACTCGTCAAGTAGATGAAGCTGCAAAGAAACTTGAAATAGCAATAGTTTGTGGTCATACTGAAGTAACACCAAACCTTGATAGACCAATAATAATTTCAACAGCAATAGGTGAAACAACCAAAGACAAATATGTAACTACTAGTGGAGCAAATGTTGGCGATAAAATAATTCTCACTAAGGGAGCAGCAATTGAGGGAACAGCTATATTTGCACATGAATTTGAAGAATATTTAAAGAAACATTTACCAGTCGAAGTTATTGAGAATGCCAAGAAGTATATTCAATATCTAAGTGTACTTAAAGAAGCATTAACTCTAATTGAAATTGGAGGAGTAACTGCAATGCATGATCCAACTGAAGGAGGTGTACTTGGTGGATTACAAGAATTGGCTAAGGCATCCAATGTTGGATTTAAAATCTATGAGGAAAAAGTAATAATTAATCCAGAAACAAAAATGATATGCAATTTACTTAAAGTAGATCCACTTAAAACAATAAGTTCAGGTTCATTAATAGCAACAGTTAAACCTGAAAAAGCGAATGAAGCAATAAATAAATTGAAGAATGAGACCATTAAAGCATCAATTATAGGTGAAATTACAAGTGAGGGAATGAAGCTAATTAAGAGCGATGGAAAAATAATTAATGTTGAGAAACCCGTTCAAGATGAATTATGGAGAATAATATCCATGAAAACATATTCAATTAAATCCCCTTAAAATATTCAGTAATACTTTTCTGAATCAATTTATCATGCCTCTTAATAATATACTCTGAAACTTCATCTAAACTATTAAACTTCAAATTTAAAAGCTTCTCAAAACCCCAACCACTACACTTAATACTAGAAATTATTGATGCAACAATAACTGATCTATAAACATCATTACATAATTTATATGCAGCAAGAAAAGCACCACACCAACAATCACCAGCACCAGTAACATCAACAATATTACTCCTAATAGTTCTCAATGCAGGAATCATCATAACCTCATCACCAAACTTAACTATAGCTCCAAGCTCACCCAAAGTAACTACAAGAGATTTACAATCAAGAACATTAATTGCATGAACAAGAGAATCAGTCATAGTTAAAGCCTTAACTTCACTTTCGTTAAGAATAAAGAAATCAACCCTAGATGCAATCCTCCTAAGAATACTTCTATTCTCCCTACTCCTCATATATCCACTCCAAGTATTAACCGAAATTTTAACCCTAGGATTAATATACCTAATCCTATTAATCATACGCTCAACCTTGCTAGGTCTCATAGGACATAAATGAACAATAGAATTAGAAGTCAGCCATGAAACTGGAATACTATCAAATCTAATATGCATACCAGCACCAATAACAACATCAGAATAATATGCATTCCAATTCTCATCATAACTAATATTAAATCTAGTAGAAGGCAAATCAACAACCTTAACCATAATCTTATCAAAAATTTTTAATAAATCAAAATATCTAAAATCCCTACCAACTGCAGAAATAATCCTAACATCATTAAAAAGAGTTCTAGCGGCAACAGCAGCATAAAGAGCTGCACCACCAGGCTGCTCCCTAACACCATTAACATTGCTAACCTTATCCATAGAAATATGGCCAACAAAAACCAACCATCCCTTCAAAAAACCACCAAAACAAAAATAAAAACAAAACTTAAAAACGTTACAACAAACAATATATTTCTTCAAATCCAATTTAAATCACATACTATTAACAAAAATTAAAAAATAATTAATAAATAATTATTGTAATAAATTAATTAAGTAAAACTAAGAACAACTTAAAAACACTAAGATAAAATATAAAATACACTTAAAGCTATTTTAAATTCTCATAATTCTTTATTATTATATAGGCTTTAAATTATATTTTAATTGGTGATACATATTGGATTTAATAGTTTTTGAGGATAATAAGTATATAGATTTCTTACCATTAACTTATACTAAAGCCTTATTTGAACTTAAAATTGGAATAAACACTATAGTAGAAAAATTTATTGATGCGATTAGACCTGAAAAATCGGTGTTTATTGCTAGAAATTATTTGGCTAAAGTTTTAGGTGAAAAATGGAATATTAGTGTTAATTATATCCATAATATTGATGAAGCATTAATAATTAATGGCAGGTTAATACCGTATAGGAACTCAATTGAAAATATTATTAAATTAATTAGAAAGCACAATCAATTCCTACTGGTAAATAATTCTAGTGAAGTTATTGCAGCCAAAATTAAGTTGGAATTAATGAATGAATTTTTAGACAAAATATTTGATAGACCATTAGAGCTAACCAATTTCCTAATTAAACTTAAGAATAAAGTTAATGTTATTAAGAATGATGATTTTAAGTTAATTAACTATATTTGGGATTTAATTGAATTAAACACTGTTTTCTTAAAAATTGATTTTAACAATTATGTTTCTTCTCCGAATATTAATGGTAGTGTTGATGATAGAGCTGTAATTTATGGTGAAGAGAACATTTTTATTTCAAGTAATGTTGAGATTGAGGGTAATGTTACTATTGATGGTAGGAAGGGTCCAATATTTATTGATAAAGATGTTGAAATTTATGGTCCAAGTAGAATTGAAGGTCCATGCTATATTGGAATGAATACTAGAATTGTCGGTGGAGCTAGAATTAGAAGTGGTTCAAGTATTGGTCCAGTATGTAGAGTTGGAGGTGAAGTTGAAGAAACCGTTTTCCATGGATATGTTAATATGTATCATGAGGGATTTATAGGTCATTCATATATTGGTGAATGGGTTAATTTTGGAGCATTAACAGTTAATTCTGATTTAAAGAATACTTATGGACCAGTTAAAGTTAAGAATATTAATACTGGTAAAATTAAAATTGGATGTTTCATAGCTGATCATGTTAAAACTGCTATTGGAACTCAAATTTGGACTGGAAAATGTATTGGTGTAGCTTCGCATCTTTATGGAGTAATTTATGAGGATGTACCATCATTTACAATTTATGCTAAGTCAATTGGACTTGGAGCTTATGAATTAAAACTTGAATCAGCAATTAAGACTATGAATAGAGTTTATTCTAGGAGGAATAGAGTTCCAAGTGAAAGTGAAATTGAATTAATAAAGAAATTATTTAAGTTAACAGAGAATGAGCGTAGAAGGCTCGGTATAATTAAAAGCACGTTTAAGGTTCCGTAAAGCTAATTAACTACATTTTAAATTCAATTTAATGGTGATTTAATGCGGGGATTGTAATTAAACTCTCAAACATAATTCATAAACCTAAAATAATGAAAATTAAAACTCAAATATATCCTGAATATTGGAAAAATATTTTCATAAAATTTGCATTAGCAAAATTAAATAAAAGGCAAAAGAAGATTTTGATTGAAATATATAATAATCAGAATAATGGAGATACATTAACCTCACTTGCAAGGAAAATTTCAAAGAAACTTAATTTACCAGAATCAACTGTTAAATGGAATTTAAGATTACTTAGGGATGTAGGATTAATTGAAGCTGGTTCAATTAATGAGAAAAATATTCCAGTGAAGCTTTCAATGGCGGGATTATTATTAGCAGAAGTATTAAAGAAAATGAGTGATTAATACTAGTGTGAATAGTAATGTTTAAAATTATTGTTAGAGCGAAGAGAGATGCAGACGCAATTAAAGCTTCAATAAATAGATTCTATGAAAATTGGAACATTGAAGTATTAACTCTTGGTGGTGTTAGAAATGTTGAAGCTGTAATGAATAAATTGGAGTCAATAATTGATGATATTAATTACTATTTAATTTTAATTGGACGTGAAGATGAAAAGCTAATACAATTGGAAGATCATTTTAATGATAATATTGCCTTCCAAATAGTAAATAAAAGTAAGATTAGAAATGCAAGATTAACTGAAATATATTATGCAATTGAGAAGGGTAGAGCTAAAATTAGAAATATTATTGGATGGACAGGTAATGCATATCATTTTAGCAAGAAGGCTTCAAAAATCATTTATAAATCAAATATACCTGCAATAGATATCTTTATCGGGTTTAATGGTCTTATAAAAATATTATCAAAATATATTGGTAGAATTGGTTCGCATCCAATACTAATTAGAGATTTTGGAGGATTACATTACATGTATTCCGGTCCAATTAAAATTGCAGAATTAAAAATTCCAGATATAGGTGAAGAAATAAGCGTTAAAAGATTGTCGAATGAGAATTATGATGTTGACTTAAATGAATTATTGAGGGTTAATCTAGATGTAATTAGACTTCATGAGAAGATTTCAATTAATTTTCTCGAGAAATTTAGAGGGCAGGGTGATATTATTGTTCCATGGAGTGGCGGTAAGGATAGTACGTGTGCATTAATATTGGCATTGAAAGTATTTAAGAAAATTACTCCAATATTTATTGATACTGGACTTGAATTTCCAGAAACATTAAATTATATCGAGAAAATAGCTAAGAAATTAAATATTAAGGTTGAAATTGAGCA
Source organism: uncultured Nitrososphaerota archaeon (assembly GCA_964497155.1). Taxonomy (GTDB): domain Archaea; phylum Thermoproteota; class Methanomethylicia; order Culexarchaeales; family Culexmicrobiaceae; genus CAYWZQ01. Next base: position 6,239 of record CAZCCB010000014.1, read on the forward strand.
TGCAAATATTGACAGGGAAATTAGAGCTAAAGGTTTACCAACCATCAACAATAGATGGTGTACTAAACTTAAGATAGGTGCACTTCATCGTGCAATTAAGCGAATTAGTGATAATCCAATAGTAATTGTTGGCGATAGAGATGTTGAATCAAAACTAAGGAGTAGACGTGCACCAGCTAGGAGGCATGAATTTATTTTTCAACTTGCACCAATGAAATTCTGGCCGACATGGCTATCTCAATTATATATACTCTATAATGGCTTACCATTAAATGAATTGTATATTAATGGTTTCTATAGAATTGGCTGCTATATATGTCCAGCACTTAGAAGTTGGGAGAGAATAGTTATGAAATTTATGGGCTTTAATGCTAAGGAGAAATTGAAGAAGCTTTTAAACTGAATATTTAAAATATATTAATGTGAGGTGTAGCTTTGTCAGAGCAAAATGAGAAGCCTAAAGTTGAGGTTTTCTATGAAGTTGATGCAACTGAACTTAAGGATGCAGATAAGAAGAATAGATATTTAAGAACTATTGGATTATTAGCATTATATTTCGTTTTAATGCTAATAATGTACCCATTTATACTTGAATTATCACTTATAGTATTATTCATCTTATTATTCTTTCTACCACCACCCTTTGTACCATCAGTAGCTTCATATAAAATTACTAATTACGGAATAATTGATATTAAGGATAGATTACTTCCAATTAAACCTGAATTTAGATATGTAGCTAATGTTAAAAGAAATTTCGTTTCAGTATTTAAGGGTAGAAGAGAATTATTCATGCTCTATACCCCTGAACCAATGAGAGTTATGAAAATACTGGAGAGAATTTCAAAAATAGCCAAACCACCAGAGGAATTAGAGAAAATTAAAATGAAAAGTGAGGGTGAAGAAAATTCTAGGAAAGAATGAAGAGTAATTAGCTATGAATTATTGAAGCATATCTTTCAAATGCCTCTCTCAATTTATTCCTAATTAAATTAACTTTTACTCTTTTAAAGGTAAATATTACTTTTCCACTTTTATCCCTAATTTTTAATGATCCAAGGCCAAGTATTCTTGGAATTAATCCTATAGCACTAGTGCCAATAATTGTTGATAGGAAATCTAGAAATCCCTCAATAAATTTTTCAATATCATTTCTGGATGCTCCAATAATGTCCTTAAATTTAACTTCATTAATCACTCTATTAGATTTTAATTCAATAATTCTCATATTTGTAATAATATAATTACTGAATCTTTTGGTTGAGAAGTATCCAATTAATACTAATATTAATCCTATAATTGATAGTATCCATGCTTTAAATAGCATGGCTATTCCAGCTATTATTAGGAATGATCCGAAAATTAATAGGAAACTTGCATTTGAACCCCAAATGCTATCTCTTCCCTTCCATAGGATAACTTCATTCTTCATTAATTTAATTATTTTCAAATTAATGCACCAATATTATAAATATATCATTATTTTAATATTAATTTAACTTCTTATGCTTATCACTAATTAAAATATCATGATTGCTTCATAATGATATAAATACTATTTGAACATTTATTATTTCGGTGATTTTATTGATTGTTGGTAAGCTTATGAATATTAAATATCCAACAGTTAATATTGATTCTTCAATTGGATTTGCCCGTGCACTTCTTAGAAATAGTGGTGTTAGATTATTACCTGTACTTGATGGTGAACTTTTAGCTGGAATTCTCACTCGAATTAATATTATGAGCGTAACTGCAACTAGATCTGAATTTACTGTTAGAGATTTAATGGTAATGCCTCAATTAACACTTAAACCTAATACTGATATTTTCAAGGCTTCACGTGAACTTATAAAGGTTGATGAATGGTATGCACCTGTAATTGATGATAATTATAAATATCTTGGAGTTTATGGTTTAGAAAACTTCATTGCCCATATGATTGAGCAGAAGCATCCAGGCAATTCTAAGCTTGTAAGAGATATTATGAGTAGGAATGTTGAAACAGTTTATACTGATGATCCAATATTTAAGGTTTGGCGTAAAATGCTTAAGTTTCGTTATGCAGGTTTCCCAGTAATTACTCGTAAGGGTAGGCTTGTTGGAATTGTTACTCAAATAGATTTACTTAAATATGGATTTACCCGTCCACAATTTGAATCTGAAAGTGCACCTAGACGTGGACCCAAAGTTAGGGATGTAATGTCAACTCCACCCGTAACAGTTAATCCTAATATGAGTGTTCGTGAGGCAGCTAAAATTATGATTGATAGGGATATTGGTAGATTAATTGTAGTTGAAAATAATAATATGATTGGAATTATTGATAGAGAGGATATTACACGTGCATATTTAAGTCCATAATTAATTAGCTAAATATTTTATTTTATTCTGTATTAGTTATTATTTGGATGCGATGAAGATGGGTTGGAGCGGCTGAATTATGATGATCGACTTCAAGCTGAGCATCTAAAATTTAATTTAAGCGTTAATTTTTTATCATAATTTTCCTTTAATTCTTTAGCTTTAGGGGTGTAGGTTTGTGAGTAGAGAAATTAAAGTTAGAGTTGCTGAGGCTAAGGCTAGGGATGTTGGTCGTAAAATTATTAGACTTGAAAGAAGTATTATGAGGGAGCTTGGTGTTGATGCAGGTGATTTTGTTGAAATTATTGGTCCTAAGGGTTCGGCTGTATGTCAAGTTTGGCCTGCATATTTGAGTGATGAAGGTGCTGGTATAGCTAGAATTGATGGTATTGTTAGGGAGAGTATTGGTGTAGGTATTGGAGATTATATTTCAATTAGGAAGGTTAATGTTTCACCTGCATCTAGAATTGTTTTAGCTCCAACAGAACCAATAATGTTTGGTCCAGATTTCATTGAATATATTAAGGATCAATTAATGGGTAAACCTGTATCTAGAGGTGAAGTAATAGTTATACCAGCATTTACAACTGAACTGAGATTTAGAGTAATTACAACTCAACCAACCCAACATGTTTATGTTACATTGGATACCGATATTCAGGTTAGAGAGAAGCCAGTTAAGGAAGCTGAAATTAGAGGTGTTCCAAGAGTTACTTGGGAAGATATTGGTGATTTAGAAGAGGCAAAGCAGAAGATTAGGGAGATAATTGAACTTCCACTTAAACATCCAGAACTCTTTAGACATCTAGGTATTGAACCTCCCAAAGGAATATTGCTTCACGGCCCACCCGGAACTGGCAAAACATTATTAGCTAAGGCGGTTGCAAATGAAACTGGAGCATACTTCATATCAATTAATGGACCAGAAATTATGAGTAAATATTATGGTGAATCTGAAGCTAGACTTAGAGAAATATTTAAGGAAGCTGAGGAAAATGCTCCAGCAATAATATTTATTGATGAAATAGATGCCATAGCTCCTAAGCGTGAGGAAGTTACTGGAGAAGTTGAACGTAGAGTTGTAGCTCAACTTTTAGCCTTAATGGATGGATTAAAGGAGAGAGGTAAAGTTATAGTTATTGGTGCAACTAATAGGCCGCAAGCAGTTGATCCAGCACTTAGAAGGCCGGGTAGATTTGATCGTGAAATAGAAATTAGACCTCCAGATAAGCGTGGTAGAAAGGAAATTCTTCAAGTTCATACTAGGAATATGCCATTAGCTGATGATGTTAATTTAGATGAACTAGCCGAAATGACTCATGGATATACTGGAGCTGATTTAGCTGCACTTGCACGTGAAGCAGCTATGACTGCATTAAGAAGATTCCTACCACAAATAGATTTAACTCAACCAAAAATTCCAGTTAATGTACTTCAAAAATTGAAGGTTACACGTCAAGATTTCCTTGAAGCAATGAAGTATATTCAACCAACACTTTTAAGAGAAATTTATGTTGAAGTTCCAGAAGTTAGATGGAGTGATATTGGAGGATTAGATGAGGTTAAGCAAATCTTACGTGAAGCAGTTGAATGGCCACTTAAGGCTCCAGAAGTATTTGAGAAAATGGGTATAAGGCCGCCTAAAGGAATTTTGCTTTATGGTCCACCTGGAACTGGTAAGACGTTATTGGCTAAGGCAGTTGCAACTGAAAGTGAAGCCAATTTCATTTCAGTTAGAGGTCCAGAATTACTTAGTAAATGGGTTGGTGAATCTGAGAGAGCTATACGTGAAGTATTTAGAAGAGCTAGACAAGCTGCTCCATGCATAATATTCTTCGATGAAATAGATTCAATAGCACCTGCAAGGGGATTTAGAACAGATACTTCAGGTGTAACTGATAGAATGGTTAATCAACTTTTAGCTGAAATGGATGGAATAGTTCCACTTCAAAATGTAGTTGTAATTGCAGCTACAAATAGACCAGATATAATTGATCCAGCACTTCTAAGACCAGGTCGATTTGATAGAATAGTTTATGTTCCGCCACCGGATAAGAAGGCTAGACTAGAAATATTCAAAATCCATCTTAGAAATACACCCCTAGATAAAGATGTAGACCTAGAAAAACTTGCTGAAATGACTGAGGGATATACTGGAGCTGATATTGAAGCAGTATGTAGAGAGGCCGTTCTAATAGCTTTAAGAGAGAAATTCAAGCCTAGACCAGTTAGTATGAAACACTTCGAACAAGCACTTAAAGTTGTTCCACCAAGCTTAAAGCCGGAAGACATTAGGCGTTATGAGGAAATTGGACGTGAACTTAGACGTGCATTAGCATAAATTGGAAGCTGATAATTTGACTAGAATTATTGAGAAAAAGATACTTCCCAAATGGTTTAAAATGATAGTTAATGGTGAAAAGAATTTTGAAATTAGATTAGCTGATTTCGAAATTTCAGAGGGAGATTTACTAGTACTTAGAGAGTGGGATCCAAATAAGAATGAATATACTGGTAGAAGTATAACTAAAAAAGTTAGGAGAGTATATAAGATACCATTAGCTGAGTATTATGATTTAAATAAAATAAAAAAGTATGGAATTTACATTATAGAATTAACTTAGCTCTCTCCTCTTCTCTTAATAATCTCCCTTAACTCTCTAATTCTTTCCTCAACACCCTTAATTTCCTCTTTTAAATCCTCTAATTCTTCCTCTAATGTTGCCTTATAATCTTCAAGCATTTCAAGTTCTTCTTCAGGTGTTAATGGTGGCATTGGTGGAGGCGGCATATACCAATATGGATATGCTGGATAAGGCGGATAGGTATATTGCGGCATTTGCGGAATCATTTGTTGTGACGGCTGTTGCGTTTGTTGCTGAGTTGATGGTTGCTGTGTAGTTGGTGCTGGTGGTGGCATTGGTGGTGGAGGCGGCATATACCAATATGGCATCCATCTGAATCTTCTTCTCCTACCTCTACTATAACCCTGCCCTGACATTTTTCCACCGTACTATAATTATTTTTCAAGTATATTACATTGTTGCTTGCTTGGTTTGAATTTCAAGGGTCTTAAACATTGCTTCAAAGCTTTTACTCCAAGTTTCCATCATCATTTTAAATATTTCTAAGTATAATTTCCAATAATATGTTGCCAGCATTAATCCGTAAAGATCATAGATGAATGCTACTGGCGGCATTATTGGGAAATAATATGGTGAATAATACCACCAGTAGTACGGATTCATCTTTTCACCACCATGGCCTAAACCATGGCGTATAATACATTGGATAGTACATCCACATCATCCATGGATAATACATGTAGTATGGATAGTATCCCATGTATGGCATGAACCATCTCATGCCCCATGGCCATCCGAAGAGCCACCAGCATGCTCCTCTACCGAATAGCCATCCAGGTCTCTGCCATGGTGGTAGATAGCTGAATGGACCTCTACCTGGCCATGGACCCATCCATCCTCTTCTTCTACCCCATCCTCCCCAGCCAAACCAGGCCATATTTTCACCTCCAAGTAGAATGTAATATTAGTGAAATATAAATTTTGTGCAATTGCACAAAATTAGTTCTTGAATGCTCTTCTAACAATCTTCAATACAATATATCCCAAAATCGATCCCGGAATGCTACTCATTAGGAATGCTATAATGAATAGTTCTGGAGCCATAGTTTTACCAGTTATTGGTCCAACTATAAATGCACTTAGTAATGCTCCAATAAATGTTCCAATTGGTTCGCATAATGCAGCTTCATCCCTCCTAGTAATAATGTATATTAGTCCAACAACCAATGCTCCTGGAATTCCACCTGGAAACGCAAATATAGTTCCAGTTCCAAGCATATTCCTAATAATTCCAGTTATAAGTGCAGCTAAACCTGCATATATTGGTCCAATTAATACTCCAGCTAAACCATTCAATGCATGTTGAAATGGATAACACTTAGTTGGTCCAACTGGAAAGAATACTGGAGATAAAACTACACCTAAAGCTGAGAAAATTGCAGTTAAAACCAATTTCTCCTGTTCACTTCTAATCTTACCCACCCTCATTATCATCCATTATCGATTAATTTAAATTTAGTTATGAGTATTTCGATTTGATGAAGATTAATGTTAATGAATTAATTGGAAAGAAAACACTTGTTATTGGGGATGTCGGTCGGGGAAAAACTAAACTTACAATTAAAATAATAAATGATTTAATTAAATTTGGATTTAAAGATGAAATTACAATTCTAGATTTTGCTCCAAATAAAATTAAAATTAATGCTATTATTGCTGGAGGTAAACTAATTGATTTTGGATTTAAAGTAAATTCAATAAAATATTTTACAAGTAAATTTCATGCTCCAAGATTAACTGGGAAACGTTCAAATATTATTATTGAACTTGCAAGAATTAACAGGGTTAGATGTGAAGAATTATTTAGAAAATATTTACTTGATCCAACTTCAATTCTAATTATTAATGATATATCAATTTACTTTCAAGTTGGAGATTTAGGATTAATTTTAGAAGCATTAAAATTTGCTGAAACTTTCATTGCTAATGGATATTATGGGGAAAAGCTTGAGGAAGATCTTGGCAGCGGAATTAGTTTTAATGAACGTTTAATGATGGATAAATTAATTAATTTAATGGATAATATTATTAATTTAAATGAAATTGAAGTTAATGAGATATTATCATGAATGATGGAGGTTCAATTCTCATACTCTTACATTTTGGACATTTGCTTGGTTTCTTAGCTTTCTTAAGCTTAGTGAAAATGTATCCGCAATTTTTACATTTTGGTGGAATCATTACCAATTTTCTTTTACCATGATACTTAGCCTTAATTGACTTAGCTATATGCATTAAATGATTATAAATTTCATTTTTTCTACGAGGATCTAATTCAAGTAAAATAATTATATCATCTACAGTTAATGGTTCATTTGAATTCTCAAGCAAATCTAATATTTTTTCTCTTAAAGATAGAAACTCCATAATATTATTCCCTCAATTAATTATTTTATGATGATAATTTAAATTCATCTAAGATAGCTAGTTAATTTTCTCTGTCTCCTAACTTTGTCTAATATTTTGCTTACTTTAAACCAATACTTCAAATTTATGCTTAATCTAGATTTAATATATTGGAGTGCTTCATTTAAATCATTAAATTTAACTGGATTAGATTCCAATGCTCTCCTAACACCCTCCCTAACAATCCAGACTCCAAGTGGAAGTAAATGTTCAGGATAAGATTCTCGTAAAACTATTACTGAAGCTTGCCTACCAATTTTAGTTAAATATTCAGTTACAGCTAGTCTAGCTGCATAATAGCATCCACCAATACTAGCGTAAGTTGTTCGTCCATCATAATTCTCCCAATCACCTCCAATTGCAATGCTACTACTATTTAAATTCCAAGCTGAACCTGGATACCATGCTTCAATTAATTCATAACTCCATGCTTCAGGTATCATTAAAACTATAAATTTAGTTCCAATGCAATAATATTCATAAACTCTAAATTCATTTATAATTGGATTTCTCTTAACAATTTCATCTCTAAGTCTCCTAGAAATAATACTATCAACTGCAGTAATACTCCATCTAGTTGGCACAAGTCTCCTAGAATTTCTAATTCCAAATAATCCTGCACTAAATGCTCTTTGAATTCTAGATATTGGCACTTTATTCCAATATAAATCTAAAATTGCTTCTGAAGCTTTTAAATCATAATCATAATAGGCTTTTTCAATATTCTTATCAACTTTAGGATTGCTTGAAATATTCATTTTAACTAGTGGTGCTGATGGACCCATAGGTTGAACGTAACCATCAATATAAACAGTCTTTCCAGGTTCCTTCTTAAAATATGCTTCAGTATCAACTGAACTCCTAGCTAAAGCTAATTCTTGGGTTAAGTCCATCAATTTACCATATTTATATGGCTTCTTAACATTGACTAGAAATTTACCTCTAATAAGTTTAAATCTAAAATCAATTATATCATCAATTTCATATCCAATCCAAATTTCAGGATAATCATAAATTGATGTATCCCCAATAATTGGTGGAATAAGTGGACCAGCATAAACCATTGGATAACCAAATCTACCAATAAAAATTGCTGGAGGAGAAGAACCAGAAATTTCACATCCACTAATCAGTTTCCTAACCTTAAAATATGATTTTAATTTTAAAATTACTGGACATCTAGATTTACCGCAAAGATTCCTAGCACCCCTACAATAAATACATAAACTCTTACTAGAAATTTTAAACTCAATTTCACTCAAATTTAAATCTAAAGCATCCCTATAGTCCTCCAATACATGCTCAATCCATGGAATTCTCAACTTAACTTTCTTAACAAATTTACGCTTCTTATTTTTATCCATAATCATTTTCAAATATCAATATAAACATTGAATAATAAATATTGATTGGTGCAAATAATTGATTATAAAGGAAATATATTGTAAATCAATTTTAAGTAAAAGTAGAATTTATGGAGTAAATTATGCAATAAATCCATATCTTGGATGCATGCATGGATGCCTCTATTGCTATGCAAGATATACAATTAAAAATTATCCAGAAAAACTTGAATGGGGAACATTCGTATATCCAAAAATCAATGCACCAACAATACTCATTAAAGAATTAAGAAAACATAAGCCTGGAACAATACTCATTAGTAGTGTAACTGACCCATACCAGTTAATTGAAGCAAAATATATGCTAACAAGAAGAATACTAAAAATAATATCGAATAAAAATTTTTCAATAATAATACTAACTAAATCAGACTTAATTCTAAGAGATCTCGACTTACTGAAGAAAATAAGTGAATTAGATGCTGGATTAACAATTATAACTTTAGATGAAAATATTAGAAGAATATTTGAACCAAAAGCACCTTCAATAATTAGAAGATTAAATACAATTAAAAGGCTAGTAGAAAACAATATACGTACATACGCATTTCTAGGTCCAATAATACCAGTAATATGTGAAAAATCAATTGAAAAATTAATTGAAAAACTAGCACAAATAAAAGTCAATTACATAGTATTCGATAAACTAAACATTAGAGGTGAAAATTGGAGGCTAATTGAAAGAGCATTAAGAATTCATTATCCATTAATTCTAGATAGAATCAAAAATATTATGTTCAATAGATACGACGAATATTATGAGGATTTAAAAGTTAAAGTAAAGAGGATTGCTAGTAAATTTAATTTAGATGTAGAATTCTGTTATTAATATAGTTGATTAAGGTGAGCCCAATGATCTTATGGAAAAGAAGAAAGTTTAATTATCCGCAAATTGAATTTAATGGAGAGAAATATTACTTAGTTAGACCATCAGATATACATAATTTAGATGATGTTAAAGTTAAATTTGAAGGAGTAATTCAAGGCAAACCTGAAATAGAATATTATGCTGCTGGATGGCCATGGTCAATTTCAAGTAGAATAATAGAGAAGGATCATGGACATCTAACAACACTAAATGTTTCTGGAGTAAAAGTATACTTTAAAGGAATAGCAATATTTAAAGTTGGAGAGAAAGTCACTGTTTATGGCAAAGTTGAAAATGGAGAAGTTAAAGCAAATGTAATTGAGAGTGAAAATACAATATTCAAATCCACTTAAAGGTGAAATTTAATGTCAACAATAAGAATACTATCAAGAACAATTAGAGTATTAATATTCATGTTCCTATTATTCGATTTAATTGGATTATCATTTATAGCATTAATTAATCCAGAGGGATGGTGGTTTGGTGAAAAAGTTAATGGAGCAACTTTCTATGAAACTTGGGGAATAATATTAATAGCACAAATAATAATCTTAATTATCTATGCTTTAACAAGAAATCATTACAAATTAAACATAATAACTTTAATTTTAATCATAATTTTATGTTCAATAGAAACATTAGCTGGAGTAATTGATATTGCAATAGAAAATACATCAATAATATTCATTACGCCAAGCTTCTGGACAATATTACTATCATTCATAGCAATATTTATATTAATAATACAATTAAAATCACCATAAAACATTCTATCTAACTCTTAAAATCCTAACCAAACCAATTATGGAAATCATAATTAAAACAAAAAGTAAACTTAAAATTGAAATCATAGAATATTCATCAGCCCTACTCTTAACAATTTTAAATCCAACACTAAATTCATAATTACCAGCTCTAAAGATAACCCTGTAACTTCCAGGTTTAATCTGATTGCCAAAATTATCCTTCTGATTCCAAATCCAAACTTTAAATGATCCAGGTTTAATTGGAGTTAATACTTGAAGTGCAATTGGAGAGAAAACAAGATTTCCATATTCATCAACTATTCTCCATGGAGCAGAATTAGATAGAAATATAGTTTCATTACTTATATTCCTAAAAATTATCTTAACCTCTTCACCAATAACATAAACATTCCTATCAACTTCTAATATTAAATTATCAATCCTCATAATGCTACCATACAATACTAAATTCAAAATAATGATTATTGAAAGTAAACTCATCTTCATAACTATCATGTAAATACTTTACAATCTCAACTTAAATTATAGTATCTAAAATAAATTAAATATGTATAGAAAATTTTATATATTAAATTTATAATACACTTTTAGGTGCTTCAACAATGGGCAATATTGAGAGAGCAATTACAATTCGAAGTGTAATTTTAAGCATTATATTAGTTATAATTTATGCATGTATAAATGCTTATCTTGGAATAAATTTTGGAATGGGATTTGGCTTCGGTGCAGTTTCAATTATAATTGCATATGCATTACTTTCAAGAATTAGAGGAGGAACATGTAGAAGTGAAATTTCAATTGTCTTAATTGCAAGTTCATCAATGCTTATGCTCCACTACATAATTGGCTTCCTAATATATTTAATTGAAACTGAAAATATTCAACTTCCATTTTGGCTTGCACCAGCTAGAGATATTATTCAGAATAAAATTTTAAGTTTAAATTATTGGATTACACCAATACTATTCATTATATCTACTCAATTTCTAAATGTAATTGCTGGATTAATTTTCACCATAATTTTAAGTAATGAATTTCTCAAAAGTAAAAGAATGGTATTTCCATTTACAGCTATTTCAGCTTCACTAGTAGATTCAGTTTTTAAGGGTGGTGGTGCAGCTAGAATTGTAGCATATTCAGCCTTAATAGGTTTAATTATAACTTTAATTCAATATCTAGCTAAAATATTTGGTTTAGATTTAACTTCAATTGATTTTACACCATTCTTACCTGAAGGATTTGCAATGGCTATTTCATTTAGCTTAGGTTTCATAGCTATTGGATATGTTAT
>CAZCCB010000014.1:17992-19550 GCA_964497155.1 uncultured Nitrososphaerota archaeon
ACATTATAATATTATTGAATCTGCTAGGAGTGCAATGCAATTATATAATAATATGTTATTTAAATTTTCAATTTCACCTGCCCTTGGAATTATGATTTTAGGTGGATTTGGATTATCAATACTATTATTCTTAAAGAGTAAATTTGCTACTAAGAAAAAGGAGGAGGGTATTGTTGAAGGTGAATTGGGTTATTTACATTTATATAGAGCCTTATTGAGTGGTCTAATTAATAATAAGCTTTATTTAGCTATAGTAGTAATTGTTGCTATAATATTTCACGTTTTAGCTTATATTTTAAATCCATTTTATCCATTACCACCAATAGTTTCATTATTATTTACCGCATATGCCTTCTTCATTGGAAGCTTCATTGAACTTGTAATTATAACTAAGATGGCTGGTGAAACTGGAATGAGTATGGGTATGACTAGTATCCTCTTATATGATTTACCGATATTCTTCACTGGTTATAGGGGATATGCTGCTTACTGGACTATTCCACTTATGCGTCCATCACCTTGGATTGGTTCAGGAGTAATATGTTATATGAAGTATATGGATAAATTTGAGGTAAATGTTAAGGATATAGTTAAGGCTAAATTTATTGGCTGGATTCCATCATTATTTGCAAGTTTACTATTCACATTATTCCTATGGAAGTATATTGGATTTGGAAATGAATTAATGCCTGCAATAAATCTATTACAAGTAAAATTTTATTATAAAATGCTTGCAACTGGAAATATTGCTGGAACTGTTGATCCAATACTATTTATTATTGGTGGAATTCTAGGTGCATTATTAGAATTATTCACTCCAGCATCAATGTTTGGAATTGCAATGGGAATGCTACTTCCACCCCACTATATAATTCCATTTGGACTTGGTGGAATTCTAAGATTATATTGTGATAAAAAGTTTGGAAATAAATTTTTCGAGGATAAGGGTAGATTAATTGCAGCTGGAATTATGACTAGTTCAATTATAATTCAAGTTCTAATGTCAATTATAACATCTAAAATATAGTTTAGGCGTAAAATAATTATTTTGTATGGAAAAAGTTTTTAAGGGTAATTAACTATTCTTGATTGCATTGGAGGATGATGTATGCCTAAGGCAAAGAAATGTGATCATGAATGGATTAGAAGACCCAGATATATAACAAATAAGCAGGGTAGAATAGTTGGAATAGAATATTACTGGCAATGCAAGAAATGCGGAATTAAAACTAATAAAAATCCATGGGAATTAAAGAAGAAATAGCATTTAATTAGTAAAGCAATATATAAGTATACATAAATAAGCTAATAAGAGTTCTCTACATCGGTGATGGTGAATACATATCACAATAATTTTAAAGCCATTGGATTCTATATTATGGGTAAATGGATTAGAGAGAAGCAATAATTAATAGATGCACTATCAAATAATCCGTTAATAAAAGTAGTTCACATGAAGCCGGAAAAATTATATCCAGATTTATTTAGAGTTCCGATGGGTCTAAATAAATTAAAGGTAATTAGAGATTTCTTATTTAATGGTGTTGAATTATTATTC
>CAZCCB010000014.1:19650-23576 GCA_964497155.1 uncultured Nitrososphaerota archaeon
ATCCAATAATAAAGGACATATCATGGGAAAATGCAGATTTCCCTCTATTAGGATATAATTAAGTTAAAATTAAATTCAAATGCAACTTTACTTGCAGAATTCAATAGTGATCCAATAATTATAGTATAAAATTATATTCTGAAAGATCAATGATATTTGCATCAAACTGCTCTCCACATATGGTTCCATCTAAATGATTAATTTAAACATTATTCAAATTTTAAATTCAATTAGTCAAGTGGCTAGCTAAGCAATATAATTTGTATGTAGATAAGTTTATCTTAACTCTTTCAAATCATTATTTTAGGGGTAATTTTGAGCATCGAAAACGTTAGAAGAGCCATATATAATGTTATTTGGGGTATAATTGTAACAATAGCTTCATTATTTGCCCCGATAATGATTAAAGTAGGACCCCCGCTATATGAATGGCTTTCACCATGGGGATTTGAGTTAAAGGGTAATTATGGTGAATATGTATTTCAATTAATTGAAGGTAAAATTACACCACTATTCGGCTATTGGATAACATTAATAACACCAATAATAACAATAATCTATTTGCTTAAAGCTAAAAATCCAAATAAAATAATATTCAAATTCCTAATGCTACTCACAATATTTGGACCATACATTGGATATGTCTATGCAATGACAACAACACCTAAAATAATGAGGAGTTTAGGTAATAATATACTTTTACTATTAGCAGTTCCCATATGGATCTACTTATTACCAATGCCTGGAACACTCTTATTTTGTGCATCAATATTATTTGCAAAAGTACTTGCAACGCCAATTGGAAAATATAGATATCAATTCAAATATATTCCCTCAATAACATAAACTTAAATGCTTAATATTAAATTAACCATTCCTGAAATAATTAATATATGAGGAGAGAATTTAATAATGAATTTAAATAAGAAAATGATTACAATCATATTAATCATATTATTAATAAATCTTCCAATAACATTTTCAAATAAAAAAGCTGGTAAAAATCCTCAAAACGGTCATTATCATAATCATATATCAAGCATTATTGATAAAAATGGAAATAAAATATCAGATAAACTTGAAAGGCTAATGGAAAAGATAGGAAATAATGATAGAAAATGTAGAATAATAATATCATTAAATCACCCTCCACTAAAAAACCATTTAGAAATATTCAAATTACTTGGAGGAAAAATAGTTAGAGGTCCATGGAATAAAGGCATTTACGGTTTTAGTGGAATAATAGAGTTAAGTAAAATATCATTATTAGCGAAATTACTTCCAAATTTAATTTTAATTGAAAATGATGAAATAGCTAAAACAACAACAATTTATTCAGCTAAACAATTAAGAGTTAAACCTTATGTATGGTTTAATTGTAATTTTAAGGGTGATCCAAATACTTCAATAGCAATATTGGATAGTGGAATTGATGATTCACATCCAGCATTTAAAAATAAAGTTATTGGATGGCTAGACTTAGTTAATGGTGAAATTGAACCCTATGATGATAATGGTCATGGAACTGCAATTGCATTCATAGCTGCTGGAAGTCCATTCAATTCAACAGATAATATTAATAGAAATATAGCTACATTCTCAGGAACATATGATCCTCTACCATCTGGATATGTATGGATTTTAGGTTCAATAAATGTTTCAAAGCAAGGAGAAATTTATATTGAAGCATTTGCAAATAAACCTTCAACACTATATATCGACTATATATCATATGATAGAAAAATTAAATATTCAGTTGATGAATTAAACTTAATTTCAAATCAAATTATAACAAAAACAATAAGTATTAATGAAGTTGGAATATACTCTTTCCTCATAGATGTTTCTGAAAATGAAACTTCAGTTTCAATAGTAATTCATTGGCCTTCAAAAGATAAATGTAATTGGAGTGGAATTGCACCAAATGTTAAAATTGTTAGTGTAAAGATTTTAAATGCATCTGGAGAAGGATGGGCTTCAGATTTAATTGAGGGATTAGAATGGATAATTCTAAAGAGAATTAATTTCAATATAATTGCAATATGTATGAGTTTAGGATTTTCATCATATGTATTTGCAGTTGACCTCGCAGTTAAAAATGCAATCAATAATGGACTAATAGTTGTTTCATCAGCTGGAAATGATGGTCCAGGAGGAAATTACATACATACCCCGGCATCAAATCCATATGCAATAGCAGTTTCAGCATTAAATCAGCTAGATGAAATAGCAAGCTATAGTAGTCAAGGTGGGCCAAGTGAAGTTAATAATGAAGTAATTAAACCAGATATTTCAGCTCCAGGTGGAAGCCATTACTATCTATCAATTTTAACTGCAGATTCAAATGATCAGGATGCAGAAGGAAAAATACTAGACCTACATAGAAATGATTTAAGGGAAATTTGTGGAACATCAGCTGCAGCACCATTCATAGCTGGAGCATCAATGCTAATAGCACAAGCAATTAAAGAAAATTCAACATGGAATTACAATAGCAATGAATTACCATTAAAAATTAAAATGATCCTACTAATGACAGCCTCAGAAACATATCCAAAACAAAGAGAAAAATATTCTCAATATAGTCCAACACTAAATAGAGGCGGTAAAGATATTCATGAAGGTTATGGTAGAGCAAATATAGATGCAGCAATAGATGCAATAACAAAACAATATAATATTGGAGAAACAGTAAAATCAAAACTTTATGCACCAGACTATCAATATTTATGGACACAAATCTTACCACACGTATATGCAAGAAAAATAATTTTAAAGAAAAATTATAATTACACTTTCAAGCTTATAAATCCGCCAACAGCAGATTTCGACCTATACATCTATAGTGATAAGCCAAATGATTATGGAGAACCAATAATAATTTGGAATAGTACGAATGAAGGTAAAGATGTAGATGAAATAATAGTAACTGGATACATAACTAAAGAACTTGAAGGAACCTACTATCTAGTAATTAAAGCTGTAAGCGGCTATGGAGAATTCCAATTAACATCAAATATGCAATCAAAAATAAATTATATAAACCAACTACCAACAATTATAGAGAAGCCGGGACATTATAAATTAAATATAACAGTATTCAACTACACTTTAACCCCAGCAATAATAATTGAAGCAGAAAACGTAACCCTAAATGGGCAAAACAATTCAATTAAAGGATTTGGAGAAATAATTAATAATTCATGGAATGGACAACATACACTAGGAATAATAATTAGAAACTCAAGAAACATAACAATAGCAAATCTAACATTAGCCAATTTCAAATATAACATATATATTCATAATACTGAAAACTGCACAATAATAAACTGTACAAATCAAAATTCATTAAATGCATTAACCATACATCAATCATGTAACATAAGAATAATTGAAAATAAAATAATCAAAAATATAAATGGAATAGTAATCCAAGAATCATTAAACATAACTCTAAACAATAATATTTTCAATAAATGCACTAACCCACTAATAATATCAAATTCAATAAACTGCTTCATTCATAAAAATAATTTTACAAATAATACATATAGTATAGAAATTAATGGTTCAATATTAAATCACTATATTCATCATATAGATTCAACAAATAAAATTGATAATAAGAAAATAATATACATGATTAATGAAAATGAAGTGGAAATAGATCATGAAGATGAACCCGCTTTTATTGGAATAATAAATTCATCAAAAATAATTGTTAACGACTTATTATTAGAAAATAATAGTGATGCAATTTTAATAGCATACTCAAATAATATAAATATAAGTAATATTAATTTAGTCAAAAATAAACATGGCATTACAATGATAAATTCAAATAAAATATTAATTGAAAACTCACTTCTTAATTCAAATTTAATTGGAATTAAAATCCATAACTCATCAAACATCAATATTAT